>DAOWDZ010000147.1 GCA_030638765.1 Desulfocapsa sp. | reverse complement strand
TGGATAAAACCAGCATACAGGTGATGCAGCAGCTCAAGCAGATGTTTGATAAAAACAACATTATGAATCCTGGAAAAATCTTCCCTGCTTAAAGCCCCACACGACACCTCAACCTCCCCTTGAAAAATCCATTGACAGACGTAAAAGTATTTCTTATATATGGAGGATTACTGTCGTGACTTTTTGTAATTGTAATGAAAATCTGGAACAATATTTCCGGATTTCTCGTAAATATTGTTGATAACGGAGCCCCAAATGATAGAAGTTGAAGTTCGTGGAGATCTTGAGTATGCCATCAGGCAGCTGAAAAAGAAACTGCAGATTGATGGAATCAAAAGAGCGCTAAAACGTCGTGCGCCCTCAGTCTAATATAGAGTTACAATACGTCCCTATCAAGCTAGAGCCCGTCGTAAACTCCGCAAGTTTAACCGTATCAGACGCGGCTGAGACCAGACCAGAATTGTTTTCACTAACGCCTGCTGCATAGTAATGCAACGGGCGTTTTCTCTTTTTCATCCAACTCTACCATCGCCAGAAAACCCCTCCCACAAGAGTTTGTTTCTGCCAAAGAGCTTTTTCTCCATTATTTAATCACCGAGAAACGCTATGCAGAAAATACTGTAAAAGCATACGATGCAGATATTCATTTTTTTCTTCTCTTTCTGGTAACGAAAAAAAAATCTCTCCAGCAAATCACCAACAGAACCATTCACGCATTCCTCGAGCAGTGCCGAAACAGAAAAATTTCACACCGCAGCAATGCCAGAAGAATTTCTGCTTTAAAACGTTTCTTTTCTTATCTTCACGCCAGAAATCTAGTTCCCGGTAATCCCTTCACCAACATCAGCAACCCCAAAAGCGGCCAAAGTCTGCCCAAAGGCTTATCCATTGAACAGGTAAACCGCTTACTAACTCCCCCACCTATGTCCACCCCATTACTGCAACGCAACTATACCATGCTGCAGCTCCTGTACTCCACAGGACTAAGAGTAACCGAACTGGTCACCTTGCCAATCAGCAGTTGCAATACCTCTTCCGGTTTTGTACGAGTCCTTGGTAAAGGTGAAAAAGAACGGCTCATACCATTTGGCATTCCGGCAAAAGAGGCCATTGAGGCCTACCTCGACTCTTCCCGCCCTCTTATTTTAAAAGGTAAACGCTGCAACATCCTCTTTGTCACAAACCGCGGCAAAGGAATGACACGATTACGATTTTGGCAAATCATCAAAGAAGCTGCTCGTGCAGCAGGAATCAGGCAGGAAGTTTCACCACACAGTCTCCGCCACTCCTTTGCCACTCACCTGTTATCACATGGTGCTGACCTTCGCTCTGTACAGATAATGCTTGGCCATTCAGACATCACCACCACCCAGATCTACACCCATGTGGACGAAGGAAGGCTCAAAGCCATTCACCAGAAGTTTCATCCTCGCGGCTGAGGATGGTTGACAGCGGATAACGGATGGTGGATAGTAAAGCATGAAGGTCATTACCACCCATATGAATGCTGACTTTGACGGCCTTGCCTCGATGATAGCAGTTCAGAAACTCTACCCCGATGCCATCATGGCCTTTTCCGGATCCCAGGAAAAAAATGTTCGTCGTTTCATTTCTGAGTCACTCTCTTCTCAATACGACTTTGCCAAACTCAAAAACATTGAATTATCCCGGATTGACACCCTCATTATTGTAGACACCAGACAAAAGGCACGCATTGGTGATTTCGCCAGATGCCTTGACAACCCTGGAATACAACTCCACCTGTACGATCATCACCCAGACACCGAAAACGATTTAAACGGAAGCATTGAAGTAATAACCCCGGTTGGTGCCACTGTAACAGTCATCTGCAAAATACTGAGAAAGAAAAACATCTCCATAAGCAAAAACGAAGCCACTATTTTCAGCCTTGGTATCTATGAAGACACCGGGTCTCTTACTCACCTGACCACCACCCCAGACGACCTGTTCGCAGTCGCCTGGTTACTTGAAAAAGGTGCGCAACTTGACACCGTCTCACAATCCCTCTCCTACGACCTGACATCGCGCCAGGTCAACCTGATACATGAACTCACTAAAACAGCAAAAAGTTATATAATTTCAGGCATTGAGATCGTAGTCACCAACCTCACACTGTCACATTATGAAGATGACTTTTCTCTTATTGTGCGTCGTTTTATGGTGATGGAAAACCTTGAATGTCTCTTTGCGCTGGTCTGCATGGAGGGCCGTATTTACCTCATTGCACGATCCCGTATCCCTGAAATCAATACTGCCACCATTGCACGAGATTTCAATGGCGGAGGACATCCTTCAGCAGCGTCCGCCACCGTTCGCGACATGACCCTGATCGAAGCCCAGGAAAAACTCATCCGCAGCCTGCACAGGCACATTAAACCCTTCCCCATTGCCCGGGAAATGCTCTCCCAGCCTGTGATCTCCATTCCTGCAACCACTTCAATCCTTGAAGCAAACATGCTTCTTACCCGATACAACATTACAGTGCTGCCGGTTCTCAGCAACTCCGACGAGGAAAACCCAGCAACACAGCCACTCCCTGCAAAAATCATCGGCACAATCTCACGCAGGATCATTGAGAAAGCCATCCATCACAACCTTGGTTCATTCCCGGTGAGTGATTACATGACAACAGATATTGAAGTTCTGCCACTTAGCGCAACACTGGCTGATATTGAAGAGTTGATCATCGAACAGAGACAGCGCCTCATTCCCATTATACACGAGCAGAAACTTGAAGGAGTAATCACAAGAACCGACCTCCTCAATATGCTGATCAACGACCCGGGTCACCTGCCTCAGGATCTTGGTCGCGAAGATGAAACCGTACGCGAAAAGAACAGAAACGTTCTCCAGAATATAAGCGAAGTTTTGAATCGTGACCTTGTTATACTCCTGAAAACCATTGGAGAAGTGGCCGAAGAGTCAGGCTTTAAAGCCTATGCCGTTGGTGGATTCGTACGAGATCTTCTCCAGAAACAGAAGAATCTCGACCTTGACATTGTGGTTGAAGGCGATGGAATTATTTTTGCAAAACACCTTGTACAAAAACTGGGAGGTCGGGTACGGACACACGATCGATTCATCACCGCCAACATAACCCTGCCCGATGGATTTAAGATTGATGTGGCCACAGCACGACTTGAATATTACGAATACCCGGCCGCTCTGCCAACCGTTGAACTCTCATCCATAAAACTTGATCTATACCGGCGGGATTTCACTATTAACGCCATGGCACTGCAATTAAACCCTGCACAATTTGGTACACTAATCGACTTTTTCAACTGTCAGATCGACCTTAAAGATAAGCTTATAAAGGTTTTGCACAACCTCAGTTTTGTAGAAGATCCCAGTCGAATTCTACGGGCCATTCGCTTTGAAAAACGGATGGATTTCAAAATTGCCAAGCATACAGAACGACTAATCCGTGGTGCTGTGAAGATGAATCTCTTTGGCCAGACAACCAATCCACGATTATTTTCAGAACTTCAGCAGATCTTCGCAGAAGAAAACCCGATCCCTGCAATCAAGCGAATGGCAGAATTTGAATTATTTCAATTTCTCTGGCCCGATCTTTTACCTAATCTCAAAACTGACCGTCGTTTTATGCACATCCTGAGACAGGCACAGCAGGCTCTTTCCTGGTTCCACCTTCTCTATCTTGACAATCCCATAGAACCCTGGCGTGTGTACCTTCTTGCCATAATGGCCAGGTCGCGCCCTAAACAGATCGAAACATTTTGCGATCGGTTTCAAGTTCAAAGTTCAATTTGCCAGGTATTAATCACACAGAAAGTGACAGCCGATGAGCTTGCTAATAAGCTGTACCGCCGGATTCCGGAAAAAAACAGCGAGGTCAGCAAGATGCTGGAACCTCTTTCAAACAATGGTTTGCTCTATTTGATGGCCATTGCCAGAAAAAAAGAAATCAAAAAGGCAATATCGCTCTATGTCTCCACACTTCGCAACACCCAACCTCTACTGAATGGTACAGACTTGAAAGAACTTGGCTACACGCCGGGAAAGGAGTTCAAAAAGATGTTCACCGCACTTCGAGATGCCCGGATGGACGGGCTGCTCGAAAGCAAAAAGGATGAAGAAAAGTTTATTGTACATACTTTTTCTTAGAACATCCTATCATACCACATCATTGAACAGCGGAATGGGCCTTGTTGACCTGGCAGGTATGATAATCACAAAGGAAAAAGTTTTTTGAGCCTACCACCCAACAGCACCACCAAATAGACTCCAGCCGCAATAACAATAATCACAGGCCCACTCGGCAAATCCAGAGTATAGCTCACGCCAAGGCCGGTAACCACAAATCCTGCACAAAACAAAACAGCCAGCACTATCATCTGCAAAATATTTCTTGAAAAATTCCCTGCAACTGAAGCGGGTAAGGTCAGTAAAGCAATAACCATTACAATACCAACCACCCGTACCAGAAGAACAATGGTCAAAGCAGCAAGACAGAGAAGAAGAAGATAAATCCACCCCGTTTGTCTGCCACGCAAACGTGCAAACTCTTCATCAAAACAAACGGCCAGAAAGTTATTATAAAACAGACCAACAAGCCCAAGCACAAGAACATCAAGCGCCAGAACAAAAATAAAATCTTGCCTGGAAACGATAAGAATATTCCCGAAAAGATAACTCATGGGATCGACGTAACCGGGAGTTTTAGCAATAAAAAGAAGCCCTGTGGCCATTCCAACTGCCCAGAGGGCACCAATTACGCTATCCTCACGCTCAGCGGCATAGCGACTGACCAGAGTTAAAACAACAGCGGCAAGTAATGCCACCAGAACAGCACCAGTCATTGGGCCGAACCATGTAACACCAAGCCCCTTTTCCATATACAGGCCAAGCCCAATTCCACCGAGGACACAGTGAGCAATGGCACCGGCTATATAACTTATTTTCCGTACGACAACGAAGGTACCAATAATGCCAAAGGGAATGGAGGCAAAGATACCGGTGAGCAACGCATATCGAAAGAACGGAAGGTTAGGATCAGCTATCGCAGCCAGAAACTCAGTCATGCTGATGCCCTCCCGGCGCACAACAATGATCATGACGAATCATCTGGAGATCACCACCATACATATCACGAATTAGATTTCCTGTGAGTGCACTCGTTGGATGAATAACGACCTGTTTATTGACGCAGGCAATCCGTTTAAAAAACGTTGAAGCAAAACCAACTTCATGGGTCACCATCAGGATGGTCATTCGCTTATTCAACTCCGTCAGAATATCAAAAAACTGTAATTCTGATTCATGATCAATATTGGCTGTGGGTTCATCAAGAATCAGAATATCACCTCTTGATGCAAGAGCCCTCGCGATCAATACACGCTGCCGCTGTCCTCCTGAAATGGAAGAGAATGGGCGCCTGGCAATATCATCAATCCCTATGCTTGCAAGGGATTCCATCGCCACAACCTTATCTTTTTTTGTATATCTTCCAGTCCAGGAACTCCCCAGCCGCCCCATACATACAACCTCAAAAACGGAGATGGGAAACTGCGGATCATAACGTGCATATTGCGGAACATACCCAATCCTCAGTCGTGCTGCCTCTGGTTTTTGACCAAAAATGGAGACACAGCCACTATCAGGAGAAAGAAGTCCGAGCATTAACTTAATGAGAGTGGATTTTCCACCACCATTTGGGCCAACAATGCAAATGGAATCAAAGGCTTTTATTTCCAGATTAACATCGGCCAGTACCACCTGAGAGTCATAGGAAAAAGAAACATCACTGATGGAAATTGCACTCTGTTGCTCGCCTGCCGTCATTACCGAGTTCCTACAGCCATGGCACTGCCAATTTTCACAGCCATATTTTTCATATTCTCAACACTGTTTTCCGCTAAAGGATCGAGCGCAACAACTCTGCCACCAATGGCTGTTGCAATACTTTGCGCACTTCTCGGATCAAACTGCGGTTGCACAAATATCACTTTTACACCATGAGCCTTTGCCTTTCTAATAAGAGCAAACAACTGTTTTGGAGTGGGAGATTTTCCACCTGTTTCCACTGCAACCTGCTTCATATGATAGCGATTTGCAAAATACCCAAAGGCCGGATGAAAAACAAAAAACGAGGCTCCATTAAAAGGTGCGAGGTCTTTTGTCAGATTCTTATCCAGATCATCAAGTATCTGTTGTACTATTTTGAGGTTCCCCTGATACAGCATGGCATTTTCCGGATCTGCACTGCTCAAGGCATCGGCCATGACCATGACCATACTTTTTAGATTTGGCGGGGAAAGCCATACATGAGGATCAAGTATTTCTCCGGCCCTATGTTCGTGCTCCAAATCTACTATGGGAATCTTATTTATATTTTTGCTGGTATCAACTATTTTCAGGTGGGAAGTTCCAGAGTGAAGACGACGAACAATCTCCCCCTCAAAGGCCATCCCCACGGTAAAAAACAAACTGGACCTGGAAAGTGCCTGGATTTGCTTAGGAGACGGCTCAAAGGCATGAGGTGCCTGTCCCTTAGCGATCAGAAGATTGACTGACAACGTATTGGAACCGAGTTGCTCACAAAGCCACTTCAGAGGTGGAATGGAGACAAAAACCTCAAGTTTTTCAGATGTTCCCGCAAAAAGTTGTGACGGTAACACACAAAGAAAAGCAAGCAGGAGAACCTGCAGATATCTATAACTCATTTTATTCTCACAGTTTCCGTATAAGCAGTTTTATTTCAACCATCAAACACCACACCGAACTTATTTTATTACTCAGCCACACTCTGGTCAAGGAAGAATAATGATTGCTACTTAAACTGATATACCGTATACACGAAGCACCATGCCGAACCATCTAAAAGAAAGCCTGAAGTCCTCCTTTTCCAGTGGAATCCTTATTTTAAAACTGGTAATTCCCTTTTACATCCTTGCCGATATACTTCTTTACTTTAATCTGCTGCAACCTGTAAGTTTTATCTTTTCTCCAGTCACCTCGATCCTGCATCTTCCTGCTGAAACAGCAATGGCAATATGCGCAGGAGTCTTCCTCAACATATACGCCGCAGTAGCATTTGCTGCACCTCTGGGCCTTAGTTCCTACGAGTGGACAATCCTTGGTGTTTTCCTGGGAGTCTGCCATGGGCTTCCGGTTGAAAACAGCATTATGAAAAAACTGGGAATCAGTTTCCTCTACTCCACCTGCCTCAGAGTATCCATGGCCTTTCTCACCACCTTCCCTCTCTTCTTCCTACCAGCTTCTTTTTTTACCGGAGAAACAAGTGACCATACAATTCAACTCGTATCCTATTCCAGTATCCCGGAGATGCTAACCCAATCACTGGGCAATGCAGCGCTTCTGTCAGTCAAAATCATTGGCCTTATAAGTGCCATTATTTTCCTCATGGACACACTCAAGCGGACTCAATTCATTAAAAACTATGGGCAGCGAGTACAAACATCATTCTCATTGCTCACAGGGCAACTTCTTGGCATCACTTACGGTGCAGGTATTCTATTTAAAGAAGCTGAATCTGGCAATCTCAGGAAAAAAGATATCTTTTTCATTGGCACCTTTCTCATGATCTGCCATTCACTCCTGGAAGATCCACTTCTTTTTGTACTTTTTGGTGCTAACTACTGGGTCATGATCATTAGTCGACTGACCATGGCCTGTGTTGCAACACTTCTACTCAGTAAAGTGTATGATAATGTGCACAGAAAACGTAAAGAAAAAAAAGAGCCAATCCGGAAAATACCTTCTGCCGGCTGATATCAGGATATCTGTTTCTTTAACATCATTTCCATTTTTTGCAGATCTAAATTATCGGCCAGTTCCCACAGCCTTCAGTAGCCCTTTAAAGATTTTTCTGGAAGAAGCGTCACTTACCAACCCTGAGAATAATGGCTCATGAATACAAAAACGATTTCCAGAAAACGCTTCAAACTCTATTTTTAGAGAATTTCCGTCCATACTTGTCGAGTATTTTCTCATCTCCTTGCGCCTTCACTTCACAATGATTAATTTAGTGCCTCACTTAAAAACAATCTTTGGTACACAAAACTATGAACGATATAATACTCCAGATAATCATCCTGGCACCGCCAATCCTTTTGGCATTGACAGTTCACGAATTTGCCCACGGTTATGTGGCGTACAGATTTGGAGATCCTACGGCAAAAGACCTGGGGCGCCTAACACTCAACCCTTTAAAGCACCTTGATCCACTTGGGACACTGGCGTTTTTTATTATTAAAATCGGCTGGGCGAAACCTGTTCCAGTGAACCCTAATTATTTCAAGAATCCTCGTAAAGACATGCTGTGGGTTGCCCTCGCAGGACCAGCCGTCAATCTTATCCTTGCAATTATCAGTGCAATACTTACGAAACTTCTCTGGTTTATTGCCGCAGCAATCCCCTATTCAGCAATGGCCAAATCTATCCTTGTCCCGCTGAACGAAGTTTTAATGGCCTCTGTCTGGATCAACCTGGTACTCTGTATTTTTAATTTTCTTCCTATTCCGCCATTGGATGGAAGTAAGATTCTTGCCGGGATATTACCTCCAGATATGGCACGATCCTACGCATCGGTTGAACGGTATGGTTTTGTCATTATTATGATTCTGGCTTTTTCAGGAATACTTTCAAAAATGATTCTCCCTGTTATCTCCTTTGCCAGGAATATCCTTTTATAACTGCCATCTTGAACAATTCTAAAAAACCTAGAAACCCCTTACTGACAACAATCAGCAAGGGGTTTTTTGTAAAGAAATTCCAAGACACCTACCTTATTTTTTCTTCCAGACTCCATTTACCTGAACAAACTGTCCTGCAGGCGTTTTTTTCATCGCTTTCTTTCCTGCCAACTGCTCCACAGCACTCAAAGTAGTTTTATTACGTTTGGAAATTTTCTGATAATGAGCTTTGCGCTTTGCGTTAATGCTTTTCACCAGTTGTGCCACTTCCGGGCCCGATTTCACAGGAGCAAGATAACCCGTTTTAGTTTCCCCGACCAATCCATTCGTCTTAGCACTCTTTAAGTCCAAAGCCGTGGCAGGCTGGCAAATCAATAACAGGCCAAACAGTACCAAACTAACTATTCTTTTCATTGTGATTCCTCTTTTCCTGAAGATGTCTTTTCCATATATGTCATATGTCAAAAATGTACGACTAAAACAGACCACTCTCTTCACTCAACACGTCATCGAGCTCTTTATCCACTCTAACCAGAATTTCATGCTGTATCTTGACGTTGAGATTTATGGTGATCGGTTTATCGGATGCTGCCACCTGAACAGTTGGACTACATCCAATAGTCACAAGCGAAACCGCTACCAGTACCATGAAAACCACTTTGTATTGCATAGGTTCCTCCATCTTTTTTAACAATTTTATCAACACCATACTTAGTTGTAATGCTGTTTCACCCGTTTGTCCAGTTCCTCTGTAAGTCCCTTACTGAAGCGCAGACTTTGTAATAACTCCAGAAGGTTCTGTTCTGCATGAATATTAAGATGTACCGGTCGAGTACTGTGCAATTCAGGACTGGTTCCCTGTAAACTGATATCGAGATTGAGATCCCCGGTGGGTTCATATTCTGTTTTTACTGACAATGTCCTGTACTGTAGATTCTCAATTGCTCGTAAAGCATAGCCCGCCGCACCGCTCTGTTCCGTGGTTCCAGAGAAATAATGTATCTCGCCTCCTGGCTCATCACTGTTCAGCTCACCATGGCTTACAGTGATGGTCTTTCCTTTAATATCCACAGGAATTGAGCCACTTATTGTTCCCGTTACCTGCAAGGTCTCCATTTTTATTAATTCCACCAGACTTTCAAGCTCCATAGAATCAATTTCTGCAACAAAATGACTGTCCGGCTGATTTACATCATAGCTGATATCTGGAACACGAATCGAACCACCTAATAGGGATGCGCTGAAATCATTAAGCTCTACAATCGGAAATTTTCCCATTTTTGATACATTCAGGGTAACGGAACCACTGGTGTCGTAAACATCAATTCCACCAGTGAAGTGCTGTAGAAAAAAACGCCCTTCTGATTGAGAATGCAGCTCCGGTAAAACAACAAGATCCTGTTTGTAATCCAGGCCATCGAACAAAAGCTGTTTGTAATACCCTCCGATACCGCTAATATTTACAAATGATGACAAATTGCATAATCCTAACGAATCCCAGGATCCTTCAGCAACAAGCAGGATCTCCCCACTCTCTAAATCAAAGGGATATTCCCAGGAACTTACGATATTTGAAAGACTGTTTTCCAGACTCAATTCAATTTTTTCATCCATGTTCAGTTTAAACTTACCAGCTGCAGTTTTCAGATCATGATCAAAACTCAGCCCCATCTTTCCAGTAACTTCCTGAGATGCAAACTGTAGATTCCCACTAATGGTGTTTTTCTCTAATTTTACACGGCCGGATAGATCTTTTAGCGGCAGACTCTGTTTATTGTTGCCTACGACAACGGTGGAAACTTCAAAATCTGCAGACAAGCCATTCGCTGCAAATGATTCTGTCAAACCGGAAAACCTGCAAGTAAGCCCTGAACTCTCAAATTCATGTACGCCTTTCTGGATCTGTAAGGAACTTGTAAGGAATGCATTATCAGTTATCAACCAGTTCTTGCTCGCTGTCTCAAAAGTAATCCGGAGAGGATCTTTCATCTGCAAGTCAAAATCCGACACCTTCAACTCTCCTTTGGTAAACCCCTTTATTTCCATTTTTTGATGCTCAGCAAAAGTCAGCT
>DAOWDZ010000255.1 GCA_030638765.1 Desulfocapsa sp. | reverse complement strand
TGTCTTTGGCAGTGCTGCTGAAAAGGCCTGTGTGGATTTTGATCAGGAATTTTTGAATATTCAAATGCCAACTGACAGGCTCCCGAAACAACTTCTTTTCATTCCAGCTTAAGCACTGTTTGCCTTTGTATATCTTGTTCAAAGTCGACGTAAAAAGAAACTGGACATGGTGGCCGCATAAAGCAGATTTAGATCAGATTATCTCAAAATAATAGAGTTTGGGGCTGTAGTAACCTGCTGCTCCAAACTCAAATTAAAGAGTGATAAAAATCACCTTTTGGAGAGTATCATGTTTAAAAGAATCCTAGTTCCAATTGATGTCGATCGTCCCATTGCTGCCAAAGCTGTTTACGATGGTGCCGCAGCCATAGCAAAACCTTTTGGTGCTGAAATAAAACTCATAGCCGTTATGCCAGGTTTTGGCATGCCTATTGTTGGGTCTTTTATTTCAGATAGAGTTCGCAAAGAAGCCGTTGAACATTTCAGGGAAGAATTGAAAAGCTTTATTAAAGAGAATTGCGATGAATCAGTTACTTTTCACATTCGTTCCGGAAAACATTATGATGAAGTTGTGAAATTGGCCGCTAAATGGGAAGCTGATCTCATTGTCGTATATCATAATAGATACCGTGAAATCAATGAGGTTTTCAGCCATACCTGCGCCAAACATGTTTACAGAGATGCACCGTGTTCAGTTCTACGTTTGAGAAATATCAGGCCAGGGGTTGTATAAAACACCTTAAATTCACTATAACGCTGAGAATTAACTGGAGGTAAAGATGTGCTTTAAAAGAAATATTACTGCTAAATCAAATACTCCATCTTCATTAAGTCTTTCTTCTGTATTGATTTTTTGTTCATTCTTACTACTTACACCATTTTCTGCAAATGCCTTTGAAGTACTCTTGGGAACCGGCGAGAATGGCAGCTTTTCGCATTTCACAGGCCGGATGTTATGCAGAACCATCAATCGGCAATTAGATACTGTAACTTGTAAAGTTCAGGCTACAGATGATGAAATTGATAGTCTCACCAATCTACAAAATGGATCACTTGATCTTGCCATTATTAACTCTAATGTTCTTGATGGAGCAATTAACAAGACCGGAACATTCAAATTCCTTGATATCAACTATGCAGATTTAGCCATTCTATCACCATTGTATGACCGTCCAATTGGAATCATAGTTCGTTCCAGTGCTGGTATTGCAACTTTGGACGATCTTAAGGGGAAACGAATTAATGGTGGCGCACCAGGTTCAATAGAACGACGTGCCATGAATTTGGTGATGCAGGCCAAGGGATGGTCAGTGGATGATTTTGCACGTTTTGAAGAGTTGCCCACATCTCATTCACAGGACACCATGGCTTTCTGTCAGGGCACCGTGCAGGCAATGATTACAATTGGAGTACATCCATCATTGTCTACTCAACGATTGGTTGAGAATTGTAAGGCAGTGTTTCTGGATATCGATGATGCTGATATTGATAAATTAGTTGATAGCCGCCCACCCTGCTGGAAAACTGTAATCAGTGCTTCATCCTATTCAAAGCAGGCTCACACATTTGGAACCAGAGCAATGCTTGTTTCGTCAAGTTCGATCGATGAAAAAATCGGTTATGCTATAACTCAGGCACTCTATAAAAACAGAGCACGCTTGCAAAACAGCCACCCTGCTTTATCACTCTACTCAAAACAGGAAGCCCAGAAGGGGCTTAAAGGAATTAAACTCAATCCTGGTGCAGCAGTGTTTTACTCCGAATAAAACACTGCTGTAAACTGTTCAGCATCTGTTTTGCCCATAAGCACATGATGCTGAACAGTTTTTTTATATGTTTAGAACCTTAAATGAAAGTTTATCCCTGGCAATGATACATAGCCTCTATCCAACCTGAAATTATTTTTTCTGTGTTTTGGCCCACACTGAACAATCCCTTGCTGACAAAGATAAGAACGACGTTCATAGCGAATAATCTTTTTTGAACTTGGTCTATCTTGAGCTACAAAGTAATTTCCGCGATGCCTTCCAGGAGATTTACCATAACCTTTACGATAACTTGAATGGTTATTATTATACTGTCTCATCTTATGAGAACGTTCGTTGAAGACTGCAAGTGTAATTCTTCCTTTTGCGTTAATATTGTGTAGATCAGCAAATTGAAACCTGTTGTTTCTTCCATAACCATCACTCCAGCCATGAAATTCTTCTATCTGATATGGGTTCAGTACATACATTTGTTCATGTGATTTGAGAGATGAATGTTTACCTGAAATGATATTTATTCCATCGACAGCTATTACAACACCCACTCGCTTATTACTTTTGTTCGCAACCCGAATTCGATATAATTCACCATTTTTTGCAATGATGGCATGTTTGGAAACCATTGATCTATTGGTTGGCAGACTAAACT
>DAOWDZ010000277.1 GCA_030638765.1 Desulfocapsa sp. | reverse complement strand
TCTCCCAAATATCATTTGTATCCACTATACTATCTCTCTTACCATTCAAATCGAAGAGTGTTGTCCATCGCGTCCACCCGTATTATCTTTACCTTGACTCGTTGTCCAGGCTCAGGACGATTAGTACCGGGAGTTGGTAAGTCGATGTTAAGTAAAATGTCGGTGAGTACCAGAAATGTTCGTTTAGGGCCGGAGTCAAGTACAAGAGCCGTAAGTGGTATTTCCTTTCTCGCTTCAAGGTATTTAAGAAGCCAATAACGGTGTCGCTGCTGTCTTACATTATTTGCACGAGCTAGAGTCCTCCCAATAACAGAGGTGAAATCCTTACACATTTCTTCAGTGAAACGAATTTCTTCCCGTCGTACCAGTGAGTGGAGTTGGTGCTGCATAACAAGATCCAGCAATCGACGGATGGGAGACGTTATTGTTGTGTATTGCGTTACTCCCAGACCACTATGAGGTTGGGCGGTGGTAAGAAGCTCGCCGCGGGACAGCATCTTCCGTTGTTTGGAGTTGAGGAAAAGATCGTTATCCAGCCCTGAAACCACGCGTCTCTTTGGTGGCTTCTGTGCTCTGAATAGTCCTGGTGCCATTCTGTCCGCCACATATCTGGCAGCCTGCGTGTTTGCAAGAATCATCATTTCAGAAACAAGCGTACGTGACGGAGTATCAGTGTCAGCGAGGCTTATTTGTACTTTTGTACCATCATGAATATGAATATTGACGTCTGGAAAAGGGAGAAGCAGGGCTCCACCATCCAGGCGTTTATTGCGTAATTTGATGCGTAATTTGTTGAGAATACCCAGCTCCGGATCCGTATTCATCATCGTATCCGCCTCATCATAGGTGAGACGTCTTGCGACTTTTATGATGGATGGAAAAATCCTTACCCTTAAGACTTCAGCTTCATCGGACAGGAGGATCATAAAACTTAATGTTGCTCTTAGTTCTCCCTGGACAAGGCTGCAAATCCCCTGAGAAAGATGGCGAGGCAGCATGGGTATCTGGCCTTCTGGGAAATAAATTGATGTTCCGCGACGCATTGCTTCAAGAAACAGCGGATCTTCCGGGCGTACATAATGGGCAACATCTGAGATATGAACACCCACCAGAAAATTTCCGTCGTCCTGCTCTTCAATGGAGAGGGCATCGTCAAAGTCAAGTGTGGTCGGCCCATCAATGGTCATGGGCTTTAGATCTGTGAAATCCTTTCTGGCCGGATCCTGGAAGAGTTTGTCAGATCCTTGCTGTAGTAGCATTTCAGCTTGCTGTATTCCGAGTAACGGAAAGACAACGGGTAGATCGTTGCGGAGCAGAGGGATGTTTTCGTTCGCATCCCAAATACCTGCTTTTACAAGAAGATGGAATGGGTCATGTGGTCTGTTAAATCCAGCTGCTTTGAGGATTTTCTTGGCAATTTCAGCATGTTCTGAGTCGGCACCCGCGAGATAAAAATCACGCATAATAGTAAGACATTCTTCGCCATTGGTGTCGATTACAAGATCTTTTTTTGGTGCATTATAAACATGCTTCAGAAACTCGGCACCCATTTCAATAAGAGCCTCAAGTTTTTCCTCTCTGTCACGCTGTTTTTGGATTTGTTCTATCTGCTCGGTCGTTTGAGCAATAACTTTATTGTCTTTGTATTTAAAAAAAAGTCTGTCCACAAAAACGGTTCTTAAAAATGCTGAAACGATATCATCATTGGCATCTGTGCCAAAACTGAGTTCTGCCAGAAATGCTGGAGTAAATGAATTTGAGGATTCGTCGGAGGTGAGTTCCCAAATCTCCTGGAGGTTGATTTTCTCTATGAGTTGTTTCCTGGAGTCTGCAGTGTCCTGAAGTTGTCTGGTCAGCTCTTCACGGGTAAGTTCTACGGTGTGATTTTTTTCAGAACAATGAACCATGCGCGACAGAGGAAGGTTCAGTTCTCTACCATTCTGGTTGATGAGTCGGAGTCGTTTTGCTTGAGCACCGATCACGTAGGCGCAGAGAAATTTTCCGCCGTCCAGATATTCTATGAGCTTCCCAGATGTTGCCACGCGTTATTGCCTTTTTTTGTTTTAAATGTGAAAAAGAAGAAGTTTTCTGAAAATTTTACTATAATGTGTCACAAATCATAAACCCTTCACTATAGTGTGCTTTTGTTTTTTGAGCACTTTAAAAAAGAAATAATTTTTCAATGAACGAGAGAGTACAAATTGATAGATATAAATGACTTTTTGAAAAAAGATATTCGTTCGGGAATGGTTGCCATCGTTGGACCTCCCAATGCTGGTAAATCCACCCTGATGAATCAGTTCCTCGGACAGAAGATATCAATCGTGAGTCACAAGCCGCAAACGACCAGAAATCGTATTCTAGGCATTGTGAATGGCGAAAATCATCAGATTGTTCTGTTGGATACCCCGGGAATTCATAAGGCAAGGCAGCCTTTAAACCGTGAAATGGTACGCATTGCCATGGAAAGTTTGAAGGAAGTGGATGTAATACTCTACATTGTTGATGTTTCCTTGCCGCTACCTGAGAAAATAGAGCAGGAAAAAGATCGGGAAATAATGGAACAAATGGAAGGGGTTGTTGCGCCTGTAATTCTTGTTTTAAATAAAGTTGATCTCCTTGAAAAAGAACGGCTCCTTCCAATTATCAAACGCTATTCTGAATTGTTTTCCTTTCACAGCGTAATGCCACTTTCAGCGTTGACAGGTGAGGGAACCGAAAGTGTTGTTGATGAGCTCCTGAAAATTTTACCGCTTGGTCCCAGGTATTTCCCTGAAGACATCCCAACGGATGCCAGTGAACGATTTCTGGCTGCTGAAATAGTACGGGAGAAAGTTTTTATTCTTACGGGGCAGGAAATCCCTTATTCTTCTGCAGTTGTTATTGAATCTTTTCAGGATGATGAGGAGAAACGTATGACGACTATTCATGCGACCATTATTCTCGAAAGGGGGTCTCAAAAAGGAATAGTGATTGGAAAGGGTGGCAAGAAACTCAAAAGTATCGGGACGGCCGCACGTAAAGATATAGAGAAAATGCTCGGCCAGAAAGTTCTTTTGAAGCTCTGGATCAAAGTCAGAAAAAACTGGTCCAAAGACGAACGATTTTTAAAAGAGCTCGGATTTTAAAGTTTTTCCACCTGTTCGGTGGCAGGTTTATATTCTGGACTCGTTTTGTATTCAGTATAGAGATTGAGACTTTTTAGAATATTCAGTGCTGTTCGTAGTTGGTTATCTCGTTTTAAGCGATCTGCAACTGTTTTTTGTTCCTTGTCTGGATGTTTTGTTCCGGTTTTATCAGGAGAGTTTTTTACTTCTTTTTTCGATGTTTCGGTAGTGTTCAAAATATGGTTTTTCAAGTCAGCTTCTCGAACAAAATGTGGTAGTGAACGCTCTTCTGTTTCCTCTTCAATATAGGCAATAAGTGGTACTTCTACATCCGGAAGAATTCCTTTAGCCTGTATTGATCTACCGTTTGGAGTGTAGTAACGGGCTGTGGTGAGTTTGAGGCCAGACCCGCCTGGCATAGGAAGTATGGTCTGTACTGAACCTTTCCCAAAGGTTTGGGTGCCGACAATTACTCCCCGTTTGTGATCCTGAATTGCTCCTGCAACAATTTCAGATGCACTGGCTGATCCTTCGTTTACGAGAATAACCAGAGGGTACTGATTTTTACCATTGTTTGCATGAGCCTGAAAGGTCATGTTTTGTTCCTGGTTTCTTCCTTTGGTGTAGACTACAAGGCCTTCTTCAAGGAAAATATCTGAAATTGATATTGCCTGATCGAGTAATCCACCGGGGTTATTACGAAGATCAAGGATCAACCCTTTAATATGTTCTTTTTGTTCCAGTTCAGTGAGAAGTTTTTTGACATCTTTTGTACTTTGAGCCTGAAAATTAGTGATCCGTATATAGGCAAACCCTGATTCAAGGAAAAGACCGGTTACGCTGTGGAGCGAGATTGTATCTCGAACAATGGTGTATGCTTTTAACTCCTGCCATCCATCACGGTAAATGGATATCGTAACTTCACTTCCCTTTGGGCCGCGCAATTGTTTTACAGCTTCTCTGGATGGCATATCCTTTGTCGGATTGCCATTAATTTTAACAATGAGGTCTTTTGCCTTAAGGCCAGCAAAATCTGCCGGCGTGCCTTCAATAGGTGATATGATAGTGAGGATTCCGTCACGGATGGTAACTTCAATTCCGATGCCGGAAAACTTACCCTGTGTCTCATCCTGCAGGTCTGAAAAATCTTCTGCTGTAAGGTATGAAGAATGGGGATCAAGGGAGAGAAGCATGCCACTGATTGCGCCATCTATGGTTTCATCAGCGTCAATATCGTCAATATAATTTTCCTGGAGTATACTGAGCACATTGGCAAAAATTTCAAGTTGGCGATAGGTTGCTTCCCGTTGATCTTGAGAGATGGTGGCGTGTGTAAAACTGTTGAATCCTGTCAGGGACAGTATGCAGGCAAAGAGGACTATTGCTGTTTTCACTTAATATCCGTTGGGTATTGGAGAGTGTAAAAAGAAGTATCTCTCCGGATTATGGCAGAATAAGGCTCTTTTTATCGAGCCACAACAGGGGGTTCAATGGAGTGGAGCCAAGCCGGATCTCGAGATAAATACCCTCTTCCATCAGAGTTGCGGTGTCTCCGGTAAGGGCAACGACTTCTCCTTGATTAACCGTATCACCTTCTTTTACTATAAGCTTTTCAAGTCTCGAGATAACTGAAAAATATTGGTAACCATGATCGACAATAATGGTGTTACCATAGCCGTGAAGGTAGTCTGCATAGCGGATTTTACCTTCAAAAATTGCAGTTACCCGGTTAATGCCTTTTGTAGCAATTGTGATGCCTGAAGTTTTTCCTTCTATGCCTAAGCGGTTTTTATGTTTTTGTCCAAAAAGAGTAATTATTTTACCTGCAAGTGGAGGGGGGTGCTGTCCTTTGTTTGTCAGGAAGCCCTGGTCGAAGAGCTCATCTTCTCTTTTGAGAGCGTTCAGTGAGTTTGAGAGGTTGTTTGCCACCTTCTCCATTTCCAAGACAGCTCGTTCATGTAAATCTTTCCGTGTTCCTATCTGGTTGAGGAGCGTTTCTTTTTCAAGTTTAATGTCCCGCATTGCCACTTGATCCTCTCTGGCAATGGCAATAAAATCATCGAGGATTCCTTTTTGCAGGTTCAGAGTATCCTTGGACTGCTGAGATTTAGCAATGGAATTACGATATACTTGGATGAGATTTTTGTCGTAGTTGAGCAAGCTTGTAAAGGAGTCTCTGAATTGAAGCATGTTACTCATATTTTCCGTTGAGAAAGCGACGTTAGCAATTCCGATCTCGCCCATTTTGTAATATGACTTAATTCGTGTCTGGAGATGATTCAGTACAACCTGTTTAGATGCGTACGATTTTTGCAGTTCTTGCTCTTTGGTATTTATCAGCCTCTTCTGTCTAGCAGTCTCCTCTTCGAGACGATTAAGCTTTTCCAACTGTAGGGCTAATCTGGTTTCAATCTGTGAGAGTTCATCAAGAAGGCTATGCTTCTGTTCTTTTGAAGATTGAATTTTATTCTGTTGCTCGGTGATACCATCTTTGAGCTTACGAATATTAATACGGTATTGTTGGATGCCCTCTTCAATTTGATGTTTTTCGGACACACGATCATTCTTCGCGTCACATGGTTGAGAAAAAAATAGAGGAAACAGTGAAATACAGAAGAGTAAAGTTAGAAGATTTCTTGAAGGACAGTAGTGTAAGATCTGCTTGATATACGTATGAAAAGACATCAAAATTTCAGATATTTTCGTATTGAGGTGTAACTTCCAAGGCTACAAAGACTGATGGACCCAGCAATAATTGTCAGGATAACAACGGGTGGAAAAAATTTGAACTGGAAGATATTCAGGAGTCCTGGCCCTGAAAAATGGGCAGTGATCCATTGAAAAAGACCATACAGGGCAGACAATCCGATGATGGAGCCCATAAAACCCTGTAAGATTCCTTCAAGGAGAAAAGGTGTTCGTATGTAGCCGTTAGTGGCACCGACAAGTTTTAAGAGTTCCAACTCATTCTTGCGGCCCATAATGGTAAGCCTGATGGTGTAGGCAACCATAAATGTAGCTGTAAGGATGAGTAATGTACCACTTAATATTACGACGATGGAGATTAATCGAGTGAAGTAATAAAGTCTTTCTATCCACTCCTGTCCATATTGTACTTTCTCGGTACCTGGAAGGTTTTCAAGATATTCAGAAAAAGGTTTGATTTTGTTGTACCCACTAAGACTTTGCAAGGGGACAATCTCAATGGAAGCCGGCAGGAAATCTTTTGGCATATCTGTCAATACATCTGAATCCTCACCCAGTTGCTCGGCAAAACGTTCGTAGGCTTGCTCTTGAGAGATGAAATTGATTTCTTCGACATCATCAAAATTTTCAATCTTACGACGCAGTTGCTCTTGCATCTCTGGACCCGGCTCCTCCTCAAGGTATACAATGAGACGAAGGTCTTCATTCAGTCGGGCTCCGGTACCAAGCATGTTGGTGTAGATAAGATAGAAGAAAGCAAATATTAAAACGGAGAGACTGACGGTCAGAAAAGTCATGAATTGAGAAGTCCATGTCTGTTTGAGGTTTCTGCCTACCTGTCTGAAAACTGCCAGCCAAAAATTCATTTTTGATTTCCTCTTACGAGGGAGTGAATATTACCGTCGCGTAATTCCATGACTCGGTGATTGCCACGCTGATAAATTGTGGCATCGTGTGTGGCTATAACAATGGTTGCGCCTGCTGTGTTGCTTCGTGTAAGAAGATCCATTACCCGCTCAGTGGTGTCGGTGTCGAGGTTGCCGGTGGGCTCATCAACAAGGATCAGGCGTGGTGAGTTTGCAACGGATCTTGCCAATGCCACACGCTGCTGCTCGCCACGGGAGATTTCACCCGTGCGGGTGTCATGTTTGTCAGTGAGTTGTAGCTGCTCAAGAAGATCTCTAACCCGGTTTTTGATGGTGCGCGGATTTTTATAGGAGACCTCCATGGCAATGGCTATGTTTTCGGCAACAGTTCGATCATTGAGAAGTTTAAAATCCTGGTAGGCCACACCGATCTTTTGTCTCAGGTGGGCAAGGTCTTTCCCCTTCAGGGTGTTGATATTATATCCAGCAACTTCTATAAGGCCATTGCTGGGTTTTTCCATATTGCAGATAAGCTTCAGCAGAGTTGTTTTACCGGCCCCGCTTCTGCCAATAAGAAAAAACATCTCACCAGTTTCGACGGCAAAGGAAATATCTGCGAGTGCCGTGACACTTGGTGGATAAGTGCGACTGACCTTAATCATTTCGAGCATTGTATTGCTCGGTTGAACGTTCTCTTCTGTTAGCTCTTGTTTAGACACTGGGGATCGATAAGGAAATATGTTATGAAAATATCCTGTCAAACATCTCATTGACAGTCGCTATAATATCATTTGAATCATCTATTTTTAAATAAGATTCCTCACTCAGTTCTTGGTTGATGAGTACATCGCTTGAGGGGATAATACCACCAAGTTCCATGCTTGAGTCTGCAACTGCTGCATCAATTTTTTCTTGAAGTGCTGGAGGAATAGGCTGTGGCGCACGATTAACAAGCAGATACTGATTTTTTATTTCAAGGCCAAGGGGTTCGGTGATTTCTGAGATGCG
>DAOWDZ010000230.1 GCA_030638765.1 Desulfocapsa sp. | reverse complement strand
TTCATTGTATTCAGGTATGTGTTGACCAAGGGCTTTTCGGATCCCACTTTGTTTTTCTGAGTTCACCAGATAAATTTTACCTTTGCTGCCTCCCAGTTCTTCCCAGCTTTCTGTAGTCCTGCTGAAAATATTGATGATGTCTTCTTTGCTGAGATTTTTGGGCGATTCCATGTCCTGATGTGTAACGAAAACGACTGGAGTCCATGCAAATATGTGGGAGTTTAGATAGTAGGATTTTTCGTTTTCAGAGAGAGCTCTGGTTATACTGCCAAAATCACATCTTCCTATTACCACAGCTCTGATTCCGCTTCTGGCACCAACGCTGTTCGGTACTGTAACAGTTATAGAAGGATGGCTTTTTGTGAATTCTTCATTGAGTATCTGTAGTAATTCCTGTGAATCTCCGGTTCCGCAGATAGTAATGTGTTCCTCTGTTGAAGCTTGCGCCTGACCAAAGAGAAGTAGAGTGATTGTCAGTAGCAGAATATGGATTCGTTGTTTCATGTTTTCTCTTGTACATGTAATAACTGTAGACGGAAAATAGTGCCGCCGTCAGGATTGGCTTCTGCCCATATTTCTGCATCTTCATGATCCTGAACAATATGCTTGCAGATTGTAAGGCCAAGGCCTGTACCACCAGCAGCAGTTTTTGTCTTGGAACTTTCAGTGAACTTGTCAAATATTGTTTTCAGCTCATCCTTGGGGATACCAACCCCCTGATCATAAATACTGATTATAATAACTGGTTGATTATCACCATTTACAGTGGTGACTTTTGTGGTTGTTTCAATTCGGATTTCTTTACCGGGTTCACTGAATTTGATACCGTTAGAGAGTAAATTGCGTAGAACCTGGCTTATGCGATCTGAATCAAAAACAGCAATCAAAGGAAGCGTTGAGCAGTTCACTTTTAGTTGTATGTCTTTTTCCTTAATACTAAGATTATACGTATCAACTAACATGGAAATGTTTTCGCAGATATCCTGTTTTCTCATGGTGTAGTGCATCATTCCAGCTTCGAGCTTCGCCAGATCAAGGAGATCATTGAGGAGAACCATCAAACGATCGCCACTGTCCGATATTTCGTTGAAATAAAGGAGTAATTTCTCTCTTGATACCTTATTGATCCTTTTCTTTCCAAAGTTTGCATAACTTAAAATTCCATGCATTGGTGTACGCAATTCATGGGACATATTAGCAAGGAATTCAGACTTACTCTTATTGGCAAGTTCTGCGGCATCTTTTTCTCTGCGTAGCTTTTCTGTAGCTCGTTGGATGGTGATGTTTTTACTTACTCCCCGATAACCTTTTAATTCACCACTGTCAGAGAGTATTGGCGTTGCAGAAGTTAAGACCAGTATTTCTTTCAGCTTATTGCTTAAATGAATGCTTACTTGGTCAGTAAAGGGTTGTTTTTCAGAAGAAAATCCTTTGAAAATTACGTTGGTAGCGTCCACCTGATCAGGTCGGATGAAATAAGAAATATTTCGTCCCACTACTTCCTCAACATCAAAGCCGAGTATATCTTTTACGGAAGGACTTGAGTAAGTGTAGGTACCAAAGGCGTCTGTTTCCCATATCCAGTCAGTGGATGTTTCAATAATATTTCTAAAGCGTGCTTCACTAATTTTTAGAGCTTTACGCTGATTGTTTGTTTCAGTAATCTTTTCATTGAGTGAATTGTTGAGAGCGACCACCTTTTGCATGTGCCTGAAGAGATACCGAAGTACAAAAAATGCAAAAATGAGAATCAACAATTCCATTACTATCGCAAGAGATATACTTGTGTATTGGTCTTGTTTTAGTTTGTTGACACCTTTGGAAATATCCATCCAAGTGATGGTCTGTCCAATAGGTTCAGGTGCTAGACTTTTGGTACTTTGGTAACCAGGGAGTGGTGTGCTAATGAATGCAAGTGGCGGTTCAGAAGTTTTTAAAATATGTACTCCGGGTGTGTTGAGATTGGCTTTTATTCCAGGGGTGTTAAGGAACGCTTTTGTGTCTCTCTTATTGCTTGTAGAGTTAAGGGCATAATCCTCAATGACTCCGGGTAATAATTTTTGTCTGGCGCCTTCTTTGTTTAGTAGAAACATATTATGAATTACATGGTTGTGGCCTTCTGCCTGTAGCTCTTTATCCAGGGTTTTCAAAAGATGAAGGAAGGACATACTCATTTCAATGGCACCAACATGTACTTGTTTTCCATTTTCGGGATCAATTGCAAAAATAGGAACCACTCCACTCAGGCCAGAGAAGTCTGGTCCTATTTCAAAAGCATGGATTTTGCTAAGAGTAGTGTTTGTGTGAATAATCGTATGACGTGTTGACTCCACGTTGTCGCCAAATTTCTCAGGTTCTTCAACACGGAGAAAAGTGGTGGCGTTAGGCTGGAGATGGAAATGAAGTTGGTGGGTTTCGTGATCTTCAATAAGTTCCTTCCAGTTTTTCCCCACAACGTTGTAAAGTTTTGTCCTAATTTTAGCTGCTTCAATTCCTCCAGTACCTCCCCCTTCATTTTCAACTGCCTTTTTGCCACGGAGAAACAGCTGTTGTATATGGCTGTTCCCAGCATAGATAGAGGCAAATTGTTCAAGGGACTTAAGGGCTAGTTCAGAGTGGGCATCGTAGAGCCGTTTTTGACTATTGAGGACTTGGGTAATATGTTTCTCAAGGGTACTCTGGTTCTTGAGGATGCTGTGATACGTGTATTGACTCACTCCTGCAAGACTAAATAATATTGTTAGAATTGCTATGGTAAGAAATTTTGGATTTTTCATCAGAAGTAAGCCTTAAGTGCCGTTATCAGGCGGAACCCTGTACTTCTGTTAAGGCGTCAAGAAGCTCAACCATGCCAAAGGGCTTTGATATGTATCGATCAGCCCCTGCTTCCATTCCCATGGTTATTTCATCCTGCATGGCCCGCCCTGAAAGCATTATGATTTTGACAGAAGCATAATCCGGATTGGCTCGAATGCGTTTGCATACTTCATAACCGTCAATTCCTGGCATCATAATATCAAGAAGAATAATATCAGGTTGGAATGTCGGTAATATTTCAAGACATTCAGCTCCTGAATATACTGCTTCGGTGGTGTATTCATCTTCATATTCAAGAATTTCCAAAAGAATCTTAATGTTTTTTTCCTGGTCATCCACCAGAAGAACTTTAATTGTTTCGCTCATTTTGCTCCTTTATTTAGAATCAGTTATCTATCGTTTTGTTTTTCTTTGTCTCTTTCACTTAATTCGAAACTATCCGAAGTGATGATGTTTTCATCTGAATAGTATTGTTTTATATCAGTAAAAATGTCTTTATTGGCCAGGAAGAGGTCAGTAAGTTGAGGGTCAAACTGTTTTCCTCGTTCTTCTCTAATGATTTTAAAGGCAAAATCGATGGGATATGGGTTCTTGTATGGTCTTTTCGATGTAAGTGAGTCAAAGACATCTGC
>DAOWDZ010000180.1 GCA_030638765.1 Desulfocapsa sp. | reverse complement strand
CCACTATCACACCAACAGAGTTCGTTTCTTCCGGGAGTTTTCATAACCATTGTTTTTTTATTGAGTATTCTCATCAGAGGAATCAGGAAGGAAAGGCAACAGGACTTTAACAGTTGTACCCATCTCTTGAGAGCTTTCTATGGTAATGGCTCCCCGATGTGCTTGCATGAGTCCTACTGTTAATGAAAGGCCAAGCCCTCTTCCTACGAATTTAGTGGTATAGAATGGTTCGAAAATTCGTGACAAATTTTTCAGTTTGATGCCATGTCCCGAATCTTTTATCTGGCAAAATGTATACATACCATCTTGAAGGTCATCATGCTGAAAAGGTATGGATAAAGTATCCGTTGTGATATGTTCAGTGCCAAAAGTAATTTCGATTGAACCTGTGTCATCGTCAAAAGACTCACAAGCGTTTGTAAGTATACTTTCCAGTACTTCTTTTATCTGTCGTGGATCAATGGAGCAGTAAAAAGGGTGATTCGGTTGGGCAAAATCAAGGGTGATTGTAGAGGGAAAGATATCTTTTAAAGCAGCGACACTTTCTTGAGCCAGATTGAGCAGTGATGTTTTTATGGGTTGTGGAGAATTCTGGCCAACATAACTTAACATCATTGTACCAACCTGAGATGCTCCCCTTGCTGCCTGGGAGGCATTAGCTGCCAACTCATATTCATCGGAGTCATGAGGTAAGGTCATGGTCATAATGTCCAGATTGCCTTGAACCGCTGTCATGGCATTATTAAAACGATGGGCAATGGCTCCAGCCAGTGTTTTAAGGCTTTCAATTCTTTTAATTTCTTCTTCTTGTTTGGCACTTTCCAGCAGCAGTTGTTCCTGTTTTTTCTGTTCGCTAATATCAAGAAGATAGCCTAGATAATGTGTTATTATTCCGTTTTCGTCTCTGATTATTGAAGTTGTATCAAGCACCCAGACTGTAGCACCACTTTTAGAAATAAGGCGGTAGGGGCGATGGATAAAAGAATCATCGCCACTTTTTGAATAGAAAGTCACCTCATCAGTAACCCTGTCAAGATCATCTGGATGTATGCAATCAGCATACACTACTGATTTGCTTATGAAGTCTTCGGCTTCATATCCCAGGATGTTAAATATATTAGAAGAAACTTTATCAGCGGACCATTTTGTGTCATTTTTCCAGGTAAACGTGACAACGGGACCATGTAGAAACATATCCCTTTCTCTTTGCAGGGTCGTTTCAATGCGGTGTTTTTCTGTTATATCGCGGTTTGTTGTTCGTCGACCAAGCCATTCACCATCTTCAGAATAAACTGATTGACACTGATGCCAAATCCAGCGAATATCACCGGTTTTTCGAATAATACGGAAATAAATTTCTGCTTTATTCTCCGGCTTCTCAAGGAGTTCTGAGCGATGTCCACCAAGAAGCTTTCTATCATCTGGATGGGCAATTTCAAGAAAAAAATTGGGATCATCAAGGAAGTATTTTGGCGGATATCCAGTAATCCGTTCACAGGAAGGTGATATATAGGCATAGCGACCATCAGGGTAGACCCAGGCATCCATATCATAGGAAAAATCGGCAATGGTACGGAACTTTTGTTCACTTTCGTTAACATTCTGTTCTGCTTGTAACTGCTTTGTTCGTAAACTTGCAATTAGCCAACATGCGAAGGCGAGGAGTAACACAACAAGTACACTGGCACAGATGTAAAGGATCATGTTCGGAAAAAGATGTCGGTTCAGATCTTTTTGAGAGAGATGGGAAATGATCTTCCAATAATATTGATTGGCAGATAAACTTTTAATACTTTCTTTGTATGCTTTTCCTGATCCGGTACTTGATTTTAGACCTTCCAGTAGAGGGAAAATGGTGTCGAAAATGTATAAGTCACCATTATCGTAAAATAATCCGGATTTGTTTTGGTTAATACGATCCCAGGTTGTATTTTTTTTATACGCAAAAGAGGTTTCTTTTCTATCAGCATACATAAATCCCCATTCTTCATCTCTGTCTGGCCCTAATAACCAATATCCATCTTTATTTACGAGAGCGAGTTGACCGAAAGAATGGTCAGTCATTTTGTTTATGTCGGTAAGAATTTTCATTCCAATATAGTTGAGAATGATAATACCGATTTTATCTCCATCACTATTAAAAACCGGAGCGCCAAAGCGAATTGTTGGTTTTACTGGCTGCTCGACAACTCCTTTTTCGATATTGAGATCAAATGGTGAAATGAAAACTTCACCAGCCTGTAATTTAAATGTGTCCTTAAAATAGTAGCGTTCTTTTTTTAACTGAAGCATTTCCATGGGCACAATAGTTGGTCGGCCATGGTTATAGTTTATACGTACTTTCTCCATTCCTTTGCTATCTATGAAACGAACTTGATCATAGATTTGTTTCTGTCTGGAGAAGTTAAGAAACTCTTTAGCCACTGTGTCGAAACTGTTTGCAGCATGGGTAGTAAAATTTGAATGAAGGCGATGATGATTCGTCAGGAGCATCAGGTCAGAAACAATAGATTTTATATCGTTTTGAATAATTTCTTCTTGCTGAGCAATAGTGAATTTTTCTTGATGTTCTATGATCCCCTGTCTGGATTGTTGAGCAATAAAATAAAAAGCAAGTGAAATTCCACCAATTACTGTGAGAGAAGAAGTAAAGAGGATGAGAAAATTTTTAAGAAAATTTCTTGAGTTGTTAAATTTAGCAGTATTGTTTTTTGGAAAGGCGTTTGGCATAATTGTCAGTTAGTAAACCTTCGGTTTTACCGAGGGGAAATATAAGTTGGGGAGATGAATCTAGAAAAATTGGAAATCTTCTTGTCTCATGGAATTGGTAAAATATGAGAGGAAGGTTTCAACGAATAACCTCAGCAGTTTATTTTAATCAGGAAAAGATTGCAAGCATCACGTAATCTTAGTGTTGAGATGTCGAATATATTTTGTTCGAATAAATGCCTGGATCCTCCTCTTTTGTATCTGTTATTGAAAATTCACATGTCAATATAAACTTTTCCACTACAACAAGCTATCACGATGTGGTATGCTTTAGTTGGTTGGCTGTCACGATGTGGAATCTTTTAACTCTACCAAACACTCGAGTCTAATGAATAGAAACGATATCAAAGTAAAAGAAAAGCAATGTGAACAAAGCAGCACTCTCTGTAATGATTCACAGAACAATGAACATCGTGGAACCTGGGAACAGCTTTTCAATGCAATCCAGGATCCCGTTCTGGTTGTCAGGCCTGATGGAATTATAATAGAGGCTAACAACGCGACCCTTCAGGCAGCAAAAAAAACAAGGGATGAAGTTGTAGGTATGGGCATTTGTAAGATTATCCATGGTGGCAGATGGCCGCATATCAAATGCCCCCTTGAAGAGTTTCTCAAAACCTGTGCACCCAGAGTTGAAGAAACAAGACTCCCTGGACTTTTTGGCGAATTTCTATTCACCATTTCTCCTGTTAAGGACACGGATGGAAACATAGATAAAATAATGCTGATTGCAAGAGAACTCACCAGAGATGAAAGCAGAAAAGTGGATTCCATACGAACAGCAAAACTGGCAGCCATTGGTGAACTCGCTGCGGGTGTTGCCCATGAAGTAAATAATCCTATTACCGGAATCATCAATTTTGCTCAAATCCTGCTCGACAATTATAAACTTGACGAAACAGGCAACAATATTATCCGAAAGATAATGAAAGAAGGGGATCGTATTGCCACCATTACTCACAACCTGCTCTCTTTTTCAAGGGCAGAGAGTTTTGAACCGGCGCACGT
>DAOWDZ010000049.1 GCA_030638765.1 Desulfocapsa sp. | reverse complement strand
CAATTTCCATTCCATAATTAATATTCATACATCAATCCAATTTTCTATTTATCAATGCCCAGCGACAGATACCCGACATTAGAGTCAGGGTCTCACATCGGTAAAATTTCTTATTCGTTCCAATAAAGCATCACTCTGTTGTTTCAAGTGAACGCCTTTGGCCGTATCCTTAATCTTCATGGGCTGTCTGAATTCATCTATAAGTTCAATATCAAGAGGTGCAGACTCCAAATTCCTGGCAGCCGCCTTCATCTCTTCAGGAGTGGGAAGAATAATCCCGAAAAGTTGGTATGGTGTATGAACAAGAGCATGACCACGATTATAATAGGCTGCTGCAAACCCGCCATCCACGTTGATTGCCACCCCATCTTTAGAGGCCATCGAATTACCCTTTGTATAATCAACAGGAGTATGCCCAAACACCACACGCTTAATACCAAACTCTTCCTGAAGTTTTTGCTTAAAAGCATCAGTGCGAAGATTTTTCTTCCAGTAGAGTGTTTTTTCTCCATGACTTTTAGGATCAAGAAGAAAATATCTCTCGAATGTTTTCATGGCGTGTTTTCCAAAGAAGGGGGATTTAGGTCCACACCAGAGATAAAAGAACAGTGCCTGGTCCTTTATCTCCTGCTCTTCTCCTGCTAGATATCGTTTTCCTACGCGTTCAATGGTTTCCTGCACAAAATCGAGGAGATCCTTACCACGACGGCCTAAAAAGCTTTCAAATTCACCATCGGCCTTTGATGGCACCAGGGCATGGATATTTAAACTGTTATTGTGTACATGGTAGGTCTTGCCTTTTTTAAAGAAATAGCCGAGAAGCCGCTTAATCTTTGTATTTGTGGTAAATTGTTGGGTTAAATCATCGATAACATCCTGTTCTTCAGTGGTAAGTCTTGCAGGGTGTTCAAAATCAATTGTTGGAAAATGGATATCATTAAGACCTGCTGTATTTCCTGTTTTTAACATTTCAGCGAGCCGATCCAGCCAGAGCCTGGATTCCATTTCATATTCCGGAAAACGCTGTATGATTTGTTCTTCAAGCTTAAACTGAATTACGGTGAGAGCCTTTTCCATGCTCCTTCCCATATCGGTTTTTGCTTTAATCCTTCCTGTCACTTTCTCAACGGGATAGTTCTTCTCTGCAAAGGCAGCAAGTTTTGAGCTGTCCAAAGAGAATCTTTCCAACATTTCAAAATGATCATAACGACACGTGATACGCATTGCTTCAGCAACAAGAGACCTGTTCCCTGCCACCGCTCCCATCCACAGGATATCATGGTTTCCAAAAACATAGTCCACCATATCCCTATAGGCAGGTGATGATAAAATGCGTATTATCTTATCCGGCTGTGAACCTCGATCAAATATATCACCAAGCACCAGTATGCGATCAAGCAGTATCTGCCTGATACTATGGGCAAGATGTGCTATTAACCTTTCTGACAGGACAGGCTCTTCAAATACGTGATCCGGGACAGGAAGACCTGAAATCAAACGTTTTATAGTGTTTCGAAATTCTGGAGGAAAAATATTCTTTGTGCGATGTCTGATATTAGACAAACGATATTTGAGTATTTCAACCAGGCAAAAGATAACATCCTGAGTATCCATGAGGATGTTGTCTTCAGCAAAATACTCTTTTTTACGGATGATTTGAGTAAGATACTGGATTTTATCAACGCTGAATGTGTTTGGAAGCGCCTCGCGGCAGGTCTGGTAGATCATCCCGAAACGCCCCCTGAGAATTGCCATGAAGCGATCCCCTTCACCATGTAGATCACTGATCCAGAGAGTTACGGGGATGTTGGAGTTCAGTTCATTTTCCAATTGCAGTAGTTGCTCAGCTAATCCATCGACCTCACTGGCATGCAAACGAAAACGCTCTTCCTTCATGTTTCTCTCCTTAGCTGAGCAAATAATGGGGACAAATCCAATCTGGTATTCAATAAAGAGTAATCTCCCAGGGAGATCATATGATACCTTCTCAAAATACTATCATTAATATATAGAGCAATCAAAACTATGGCAAGTATTATGGTTTTAACAATAAAGAGCAACGCATTATACTGTACGATAATAGGAACCGGAATAGCTTTTACAGAGAAAGTGTAACACAAGATAAGTTCTGTCATGGGCTACCGAACGGATCCCATAACAGAACTTTAAAACTGCACCTATTTACTAAAGCCCACTACGGCTTGATATAAGCAAAACCATCATGCTGCAGTTCTATCAATCCCACAACACCTGCTGGAATGATTTCACAACCATCAAATAATTCATCCGCAGGAATATCAAAGAGTTTCATTGCTCTTTCACAGACCTGAATTCGTACTCCAGCAGCAGTAACAAGGCGAAGTTTTTCCATAAAAACATACACCTGATCCCCGGCCAGTAACGCAACACCCGGTCCTGTAACAAGAAGGATTAAATCCTTTTCTTTACCCTCAAGTGCCTCAAGGGTGTTGGTAAGGTTACTCAGGCCAAGGTTGAAAATAAGATCATCTTCAAGATCGATGTGTATAACTGCTTTGTAATACATGACAACAAACTCCTTTACCTACTTTGATTACCATAATTTCTACAAATACTTTACTTTTCTAATCTCGAAGATATCAGAATTTGTTTTAAAAAGCTTTTAACTTCAGGATATCTTTAATGGGCAGCCGTATGAGGATGCGGATCCGAAGGAGTTAAGTTTTTCGGTTTAATGTGACAGGCATTGCAACGAGTATTTGAAGCAAAGGCACTTCTGCCATCATGGCAGGCACCGCAGGATTTTCCTGCCGCAAGAGCACGCATAGTTTGATCAACTTTTGTAACACCACGCTGCATTGCAAAAAGATCATCATGACAGGCTGCACATTCAAGCCCCACCGTATCCGTATGAACCCTGTGATCAAAAATCACATTAACCGGTTTTTCCATAATAATTGGATTTTTAGGTCCAAATTTTTTCACATCGTAACCATCAGTGGCCATCGCCTGATTTGTCAGCATAAAACCACCTGTAAGAATGGTCATCCAAAAAACTTTCACGAAATATTTAGTCATCTTCCAATCCCCTGTAATTCAAAAAAAACTATTTTAATCCCCACCGACCTTATGCCTGCAGAAATCGTAGCGACAACATTAATACATACAGCCTTTATATAGAGATAAGAGCTAAAGCTGTTTAACTCAACCAGACCGCACATTGTACCACATTCGTACGTTTCATTTATATGCACATTACAATTATTTAGATATGTGTCAAGTGTCTTCTCAAGGATCCATTTTCACCCCTATTGGGTTGATTTCCCATACAATCCACAGTGATTCTCACCCAACCACACCTATCCGCAAACCCTGCAACACTTACGTCGAATTCACGCAACACCTTTTACGTTTCGCGCCACACTTGTGCACGCAACATCACTCCACGCCACACATGCGTAGCGGAAAGTTCCGGGCACTAGTCGGTCCATTTTAAGGACGAACATACAGGTACATACACAACACCAGTGTTCTTTTGGCAAATAAAAGTAAAGTTGGCATCACAAATGCAACAGAGAAGGCAAGATAACAAAAAAAACAACTTTGAAGGGAGAACACCATGACCATAGAAACACAAACAACAACTAACACTCACATCGATCCTACATACGAGACTTCAACATTTGCACTTGGTGTCGGAATAACCATGGCATGTCTCGTCGGAATATGGGGATTCACCTGTCTTGCCAGTGCAATATTCAGCCAGGGTCCACTTAATGTTGTAAAGGGATATGTAACCGCAATAATCGGATAATTTAAAAAATATATCAAATTAAATACTTCAAACAGGAGAACATCATGAAAGAGAATACTTCAAAAACAGGATCAAGAATTATCTTAGCAGTTGGATCAATTACGTGTCTCTGGGTTGCAGCAGCACTTACCAGCGCTCTTTCCAGTGTAGGTTGGTCAGTAAGTGAACTTGCAGGACAATATATGGTAGCAATCGGCATGGTTAAACCTCTGCACACACTGGTTGATTACTATACACATATTAAAGGTATCGAATACCTGCTCTGTGTTGCTTTCTTTGTTGCCTTTCCAGTATTCTTTAAATTTGTCAACAAAGCTCCAAAAGCTGCATCCGCTAGAAGCTGATACAATTTCAAAATGTTCTTTTACTGAACATTCCATACTCCTGATCATCGAATACACACTCGATAATGAGGATTTTGGGTATTTATACGGTTCTATTCTTGAATTGAATTCATTGAGGCAAATTTTGGTTCATGCAATGGCAATAGAATATCAGCCTCGGCCTTAATCTTGAGCATAATATCATAGGCCTCATTCACATCAAGATGAGTGCCGGGTGGAATAACCTCCATCTCCATGGCTGTAATCTGTTTTGGAGGATAAAAATTTTCCAGAAGACAGCAAAACCCTGTGATAATAGCTACTCCCTCTTTGGTGTTGATCGAAACTGATAAACCACCAGCAGTGTGTGCTGGAGTATGTATAACTTTTATGCCAGGTACTATTTCACTATCACCAGTAATTACGTTTATCTGATTATTCTCACTGATCTCGTAAATAAAGTCTTCCAGATACCGAAAATCAAGTGGATGTGGATCACGGATATGTTCAAGCTCTAGCTCATGTACATAAACCCTGGCATTCACACATTTATAATCATTTTCACAATGATCATTATGAAGATGGGTATGAATCACGATGTCGATATCTTCAGGGACAAGTCCCCACTGAGCAAGACCTTCTTCGAACGTCACTATCTTTCCTCCGATGGCTTCTTCTCGATCATCGGATTTGATAGGATGCATTTCACCGGTATCGACAAGAATTTTTTTATCTCCACCTTCAATATACCAGCAATAGATTGGAATGGTGTACGATTGGCCATAGTCGTACTGGTAGGTCATCATTCCTTTATCAAATACTTTTGTGCCCATTACCATGGGATGAATAGTAAAAGTTGTCACATACACCTCCAGACTGGATTTTTTGAATAAAATTCCTTATAGTTGTTCTTCGGACAGGTAACTGTCCTGGACAACAGCTATTTAAAGAAAACATTAAACATACTCACAATCAACTTCTTTCTACTTTCATTGTCAGATACTCATATGGAAACTCTCACTAAACTTGACCAACCCGAACTCCTCTCTTTTATTTTTAGTCCACGCACATGCGATGTCACTCCACTCCCGAAAGCTGCCATTGATGTTGAAATTGAGACAGAACCAGGGGTTATTATAGGCTGCAGATTTCACATTCACGATCCGGCAAGTCCTAATATTATCTTCTTTCATGGTAATGGTGAGATTGTCGCAGACTATGATGACATAGGGCCACTCTACAACCATGCCGGTATGAATTTACTTGTCACCGAATTTCGCGGCTACGGTTGGAGTAATGGTACCCCCACTGTTACATCAATGCTTGCTGATGCTGAGATTCTCTTCACTGAAATTCAAAACTGGCTCAAATTCAACAACCATGATGGAAAAATTTTCATTATGGGCAGATCACTTGGATCAGTACCTGCTATTGACCTCGCCACAAGGCATGAAGATGATATAAAAGGATTGATCATTGAAAGCGGCATTGCTGATACAATACCCCTTGCAAAAGTATTAGGGCTTAATCCTGAAAACACAGAATTCACCGAAGATGACGGTTTTAGAAACATTCAAAAAATCGAAACTGTTAAAACTCCTACCTTTATATTCCACGGTTCAAGGGATGAAATTATCGATGCCGCAGAAGCAGAAAAGCTCCAGTCATACAGTGGTGCACGAACCAAGGAGTTTATTGTCATACCTGGCGCCACGCATAACACGATGATCACAACGGGTGGGAGACTCTACTTTGAAACCATCAAAAATTTTATCGACAAGGTAACCGGAGTGACTAACTGGAGACGTCGTAGAAAAACAACCAATACCTATTCAGCAGAATAATCATGCTAAAATCGACACTGTTCAAACAGTTTTCTTTTACTTCCCTTATACTTTCTGGAATTGTTTCTTTACTTCTTATATCCTGTGGCTCACCCAATACCATCCCACGCACCATACACATTGCCCCCGACCCTGCCATCCTGAGAGTTGGAATTACCGCTAACGCCCCACCTCTTATTCAATTCCAAAACGGAAAGGTACTGGGTCTTGAAGCAGAACTTGCCATGAAACTCGGGCAATACACAGGAAGGAATGTCAAATTTATACATTTGAAATGGCAAGACCAGATAGTAGCGCTTGAAAAAAACCAGATCGATATCATTATGTCCGCCATGTCCATCACAAAAGCCCGGGAATACAGAGTTGCCTTTGCCAACCCCTATCTGAGTTCCGGACAAATTCTCCTGGTCCGTCTTGCCGAGAAGGCCAAGTTTGTAACTGGAATTTATAGCCTTATGAACTCAAATTATGTCATAGGTACCGTAAAAAATACCACCGGCGACCTTTTTATTACTACCGGGATCAATGGAGCAACCATCAAGTCCTTTTTAACTCCGACTGATGCGGTGCAAGCGTTAATAAATAAAAAAATTGATGCCTTTGTCTACGATGCGCCGATGGTTTGCCACTACGCCTCAATACATGAAAACAATAAACTTGCTCCTATCCTAACACTTGCCACCGAAGAATATTATGCATGGGCTGTTCAAAAAAAAGACACTCACCTGTTAAATCAGGCCAATGCTTTTCTCAAAGAAATTCAAGAGCAGCAGGAATTGCCTCGCATGATACGAAAATGGATCCCTTTTATGTAGGTATTTTATGATGACAGAGACAAAAAAAAGAGAAGACTATCTGAGTTGGGATGAATATTTCATGGCTGTGGCACTGCTTTCTGCCCAGCGCAGTAAAGATCCAAGTACACAGGTTGGCGCCTGTGTCGCAAATATGGACAATAAGATCGTTGGTGTCGGATACAACGGCTTCCCCTGGGGGTGTTCAGACGATGTTCTACCATGGGCACGTGAAGGAAAGTATCTGGACACAAAGTATCCCTATGTCTGTCATGCAGAGCTAAACGCAGTCCTTAACTCCACCTCTCAGAACCTTAAGGGATGTAGGATTTATGTGGGGCTTTTTCCGTGCAACGAATGTACCAAGGTGATCATTCAATCAGGTATTAAGGAGATCATCTATCTTTCGGATAAATACGCTGAAACGGACTCGGTAAAAGCGTCCAAAATCATGCTGGACAAATCAAACACTGGTTACAGACAATTTGAAGGACGCAACAAAAAGGTTAGCATACAACTTTTCACTGACGCCTGAATTTCTTCTTCATTATTCAGTGCCTAATGTTCATATCCCTTAAAACTGATCTCTTTTGCAGTCCCATCAACCCGGTGCAGGATAACCCCCTTTCCCGATCGAATTTCACCAATTTTAACCACAGTAGTATTTTCTTTTTGGATTTTTTGGATATACCTGGCAAATTCCGCTTCTCTTCCTTCTTGTACCGTAAAAACGAGCTGATAATCCTCTCCTGAACAAAGCATAAGAGTTTCACTGTTCTCACTCAAGACCTCTGCCGCCAATGGCAACTCAGGAAGACAGGGAAGAAAAGCCGCCTCAATATGCGCCGAGACCCCAGAAGCCTTGCAAATATGAGCAAGATCCGTGGCAAGACCATCGGATATATCCTGCATGGCAGTAAGCATTTGAGATTCAGCAAGCTTTATGCCAAGTGATACCTGAGGCATAGGGTTCAAATGTTCATTCAATAGGGAATTCATTGAATCCAGCGCCAAGCTCCCCGGATGCTGTTTTTCATGATTGAGAAGTTTAAGTCCACATCCGGCTGAACCCAGAGGACCGGAAACCCAAACAGTATCACCAACACTTGCAGTGTCACGATAAATAGCCCCATTCTCAACGGGTTCGCCAAGAACGGTCACTGTAAATACAAGTTCCTTTGCTTTAACGGTGTCACCGCCGATCAAAATACAGTCAAACTCAGTAAGGATCTCAAAAACTCCATCAAGCCATGCAGAAATCCATTTCCACTCAAGATCCTCAGGAAGACAAAGGGATAAAAGAATAAAACGTGGCTTTCCTCCCATGGCTGCGACATCACTTAAATTCACAGCAATGGATTTACGACCTAACAGGTGAGGGGGATGAAAAGAACGATCAAAATGAATACCATCAACAAGGCTATCAGTTGATATCAGAAAAGAACCGGGAGCAGAAACCTCACAGCAATCATCACCAATTGATTTGATCAATCCTTCGTCGGGTCGTTTACTGGCACTGCGAATTTTTTCAATCAAACTACGTTCAGACCACGCAGTCACTATTTCACCCTTTTTAAAAACGGTTTTTTACTTTTTACTTGTGGCTTATTCTCTTCAGGAGGGTCCGTGATGACTTTTTCAAGTGAAGGCGTCAGGTTAACGGCCTTAACAAAACGTTCCTCTCCACCCATGGTAAAAATCTCCATGCCACTCATCTGCGCTGTTCGCAATGTCCATTTCATCTCCTGGGGCGGAACCGTAAGAAAAGTCAAACTGACATGCCACCACTCATCCTTACGTGTCGAATCACGTTCAATATCTGTTACCAGCGCATACAAAAGCATCTGCGGTTCTTTGGCAACAATAAGGACAATATCACCAATATCAGTGCTATCTTTAAAAGGAACGACACTTTTGAGTTCTGCTATAAGTTTTTCCATGGGTTACTTCCGTAAATATATTATGTCTACTCAACTACCGTGGTAGTTGATTCAAATATTATACTGTTTTCAGTAGTATAGGATCTAGAACCAATTTGCGTATATAGAGAAACACCGTCCAGCAGTGGCAAAACAAGCTGGTTTAACATGATGTCCGTCTTTCTCATCATTTCAGGACCCTGTAAAACAGCCATTGAACCTCCCCATATCGCAAGATCTCTAAAGGCATCTATAAATTTCGTAATATGAACATAGGCTACCGAGTTATTGTCACTACGCCATTTTTTACCAACTTCTTTCAGGGCAGCACTGTTTACAAGTTGTTTCGCTGAATCACTTTGAAGATCTACAATATTCTCTATAAGAGGACTGGAATTTGAAATAACAAAATAATTATCGATGAGAGTGAAGGCCGACTGCAATCCGCCCTGTTGTACTGCCCCCCAATACGATATTTCCTGATCTCCATACTGTTTTTGATTCAGATGAATATTTGAATTATTGAGCAGGACATTAAATGCTCTCAGAAATTTCTCTGAGTTTTTTAATTCTAAAATAAGAGCACCCTTTGGCAATGGAACTCCTGTTCTGTCAATATCTTCGATAATCAAAGCAATTTCACTATCAATTGTTTCGAGAAGTTCTTCAAGCTCAATACCTGCCGTATTACGTAACTCCATACGCAGTATATCAAGTGCTACAGGCTGTTGACCTATCACCGCAGATGAGTACAACTCCAAAAGCAGAGAGAGGTTCATAGTGTTCGTCCAATAATAAAAAAGAGAGCTTGCAGGAACCATCTCCAGTGTATCATTAACTTCCGGCTTCACTTCACATAAACGCGCCACTTTGCCATCGAGTTTTGTACGGTCAAAGAGAACCTCAACCCTGTTCTTCACCAGACCTTTTTCATGCCATGAACCATGCGCCATAGCTTCCCAACCGTTCCAGCCAGCCAGCATGGTAAAATATTGTTCCCTATCTTCACCGGTGAGACTTTCTCCCATCAGCCTTCCCTGCTTTTCAAGAGCAGGAATAGACAGAT
>DAOWDZ010000218.1 GCA_030638765.1 Desulfocapsa sp. | reverse complement strand
CACAACGCATCGGGAATTCACTTTCTTTCCATGATTCAGTATCTTTTCCCATATACACTACTATGGGGTGGTGTTTAAGATAACCTTCACGTGGTCCACCCTGCAAGTACTTGTATCTACAAGGAAACTAATAATCGTAAAAGGTTTGCGAGCTGACAACCGCATTTGCATATCAACAGGTGGTAAAAGGATAAACCCTCGGCCAGTAGTTTTTTGCAACTATGTCTACCCTTCAATACCGAAAATGTACTCGTCATGCGAGGAAAGAACCCAAACCATGGGAACTTACAATTGGTACATGGAATGTCCACGGCTTAACTGCTGCAAGCAAAAGAGAAACCCTGGGCTCTGACTGCGAACACTACAACATAGACATTCTATGCATCCAGGAGACAAAGACAAAAGAACACTGGGAACAACATCTCCAGTCAAAACACAAATTGATACTACTACAGCAAAAGGACTCATACCATCGTGGCCTAGGCTTTGTTATAAGTCCAAGATTAATGAACAATGTTGTGTCATTCAGAAACATCAGTGATAGAGTTGCCACATTGGACATAACCATTCCCACAAAATCAGGGGAACCAAAAAAATGTCGAATAATCAACGCATACGGTCCTACATCAGAGAAAGCAATCGAAGATTCAACATTGCTTGACAACTTCTATGAAGAACTGGAAGCTGCTCTTCGGCTACCAGCCAGATGGATGGTCTATATATGTGGAGATTTTAATGCTAAACTAGGAAAGTATCAACCTGACAATGATGAAGCAGGCTACAGATCCTGCATGGGTGCGTATGGATGTGGAACAAGAAACTCTAATGGATTTGCTCTGTTGTCGTTTCTTTCTACCCATGGACTCTTTGCATGCAACACTGCGTTTAAACATCCAGCAAAGCATAGAACAAGTTGGACGTGTCATATAAAAGACCACAAATCATCTATACCAAATGCAACACGAGCCATTTTCAATCAAATAGACTATGTCCTTTGCCAAAAGGAGAGTGTTGCATTACTTAGAAATTCACGCTCATTTGGGGGCACAGATCTAAACTCGGACCATAAATTAATACTCACCAGTTTGAGAATTGATAAAATGCATCTTACCCACAAACAAAAATCAAGTTCAGTGAAAGTACAACGGAAGATCAACATTGAACGCCTGAACAATGATAAAAATATCCAGGAGGCATATCAAAGAAAGATCGAGGATGGGGTTAGCAATGAGAACCTGGATAATCCTAACGATGCATTAAATAACATCCTGAATCACATGAAAAACTCTGCTTTCGAAACAGCTGGGAAACAAAAAAAGAGGGGTGAATCAGCTTTATGGACTGACGACCCCACCATCACAGAACTGTCTGAAAAGCAGAAGGCATTGAGACTTCGTATCTACCAACATGGAGGAGGGGAAGACAGAACAGGCCTTCGAAAAGATCGAAATCGAATCCTCAGAGAAATCTCTAAACTATTAAAAGCTCATGCCATAAAAAGAGCAGAAGCACTTGCAGAAAAAGTTTCATCTGCAGACAACTGTCAACAAATGTTTCAGGCAGCGAAGCAGCTCAAAACAATGAAACCAGCATCTGTTTTGACTGTTCATGATGAGGAGGGAAACTTTATTGCGACAGACAAGGGTAAGGCCGCAGCGATCAGAGCATGGTTCAAGGAGCAATTCACCGACAGCGAATGTGCTCAACTTCAACAGTTTGAAGGGGATCCTAGGCCACTTCATCGGCCCATAACTGAAGAAGAAGTTAAAATCGCAATAGGCTCCCTGAAAAATGGCAAAGCAGCGGGCCCCGACACAATTAACAACGAACTGTTTAAACAGTCTCCGCCTATAATATCTAAGACCATTGCAAAGATCATAAACTCATCGTTGGAACAACACATATTCTTGAACAATATGGCTGAAGGCACTATGATTGCCCTTCCAAAGCCTGGAAAAACACCAGGACCGCCATGCAACCTTCGTCCTATTGTCCTGCTAAACGGCATTCGAAAGATATTATCAACCATTACCCTCCACCGGATCAGAAACAAAATAGACCAATTTACAGGACCAGTCCAGGCTGGCTTTAAAAGAGGTAGAAGCTGTGCAGACATCGTTTGGGCCCAACGCATGCTAGTATCAGTGGTACTGACAAGAAAGTGGGACTTTCATAAAATGGGAATAGATATGTCGAAAGCATTTGACACAATCAAACGGGGACGTATTCTCGAAGTCCTTATGGAGGCTGGATGTGGTGAAGACGACTTAAGATTAGTTCGAATGCTCCTAGCAGACACCGTACTACAGGTGAGGGTAAAATCAGAAACATCTGCTGAATTTATCACCAACATAGGATCACCTCAGGGTGACAGCCTCTCACCTGTCCTCTTCACATGTTACCTGTCTGCAGCATTGAAAACAATTCGCGAACACTCTAACAGGCCCAATCCGCTCATATCTGCTCTTGGCATGCCTCTTGAGATGGAATATGCGGATGATGTTGACTTCATAGATGAGGAGAAGATCCCTCTCAAACAGCTCCAAGAGATAGCAGCCAAACAACTCAAAGAACAGAACTTGTTTATGAACCAAACAAAAACAGAATTCACGCATGTGTTTCTGGCAGAAACTGGGGAGATGACGGATGATGATAAACCTCTCAGAGATAATGAACCATGGCGAAAAAATAAAACCCTGGGCTCCTTACTATGCAGTACCGAAGATATAACATCCCGATGCATAAGCGGAAACATTGCCTTTCGATCAATGTGGAAATTATGGAGCCAGAAATCGAGAATCCCTCTTAAAGTGAGACTCCGGCTTTACAACTCCTACTGTATTCCAATCATGCTATACAACTGTAATAGTTGGGCGGTTACAAAAGCAACGCTCAACAAACTAGATGCATGCCATCGCAAACATCTGCGAAGTATCACAGGTCACAGGTGGCCTCACAGTCTTATATCCAACAAAGCCCTTTATAGAGTTTGCAATGAGGAGCCACTTTCAAGCAAGGCTCTCAGACAAAGATGGACCATGTTTGGCCATGTGCTAAGAATGCCAACCGACAGCCCTGCGCAACAAGCACTGGACTTTGCCCTTGTCGGAAGTAGTGCATATCAGGGGCGTCGGGGTCGTCACTGCTCCAACCTTCTGGAGACACTGCGGTCAGACTTAAAATCAAGGGGTAAAGGACCTTTCACTACAAAGAAACATCTCATCGATATCAGAAATACTGCAAGAGACAGAGTTGCATGGAAAAGTTTGAAGGACTGATTGCCTCCTTAGGATGATACACTACTAAGGCGACAGAACCAGTTATTAAAAAAAAAAAAAAAAAAAAAAACCCTGTAGATAACGAGACAGTATGTATACATATACAGAGAGCAAGCGGCCTTCAATACTGACTTAATTGACACCGGAATAGGGCGGTTTTATGTGTTGTATTGCAACTGCAGATCAAACCATCTAAATACTGCTTTTATCTCAAGATTGGAAAATGTAAGTTTTGGCATTTTGAGTGCCTGCTCCCTGATGATGGTTTTGAGATACTCCTGGGCCCATGATCAACATCGCTATATCGATAAATCGAT
>DAOWDZ010000257.1 GCA_030638765.1 Desulfocapsa sp. | reverse complement strand
GTTAATCCTTAGGAATATAATAATTATTAAAAAACGGTATCAACATGTCCAATATAAAGACAACGACCAATTCTCCACCCAGAAAATAGACTGAGGTAAACATCGATGGAGTTGCTGCACCTGCGACCTTTCCGCCTTTAGCGAAAGCATCAACGCCAGCAACAGAGAATGAAGCCTTTGGACGAGCAAAATGCACCGGAAATGCTGCTGCAGCCATTCCGAGACCGGCTACCATACTAAACCACCATCCCGATTCTTTTCTTTGAGCCAGCTTATAAATTGATATAAAAATAGCAATGACAACCATGACCATAATGGGCTGAGAATAGCGTAATATGCCGATGGATGGATCGAGAATTGAAGCTGTTTTTCCACCCAGGAACAAGCCGCGAAGCCCATGTTCTGAAAAGGCAAATGCTTGCGTACCAAACATTCCCAGCAGAGTCAGCGGAACGATTGACGCCCAAAGGTCTTTACCTCTTTTCTCCAGAATAATGATAAGCCAGAAAGCAACCAGCCCTACAATAAATGCAGTAAAAGAGGGGGCAAAGGATTTCTTTCTGATCATATATCCTGCAAAACTACTCACATAAAAACTTCCGATGGGAAGAGTTGCAAGGCTTACAAGAGCTACTGGGTACGCCCATTTTTTATTCTTCAAAAATGCATACGCTACAAGAGCAAGAACAATTCCTGCAACAACTGTAATACCGAGCCATCCAAAGCTCACCTGCAAACGAAGAGATGGAATGGCACCCATTGGAACAGAGGCACCCTTCGTTTGTCCTTTAAGGAACATGTTAACGGTCTGGGTTACTAATCCAGGATTAATAAAAATGAGAAATACACTTACTGACAGGGCAATTCCTGCCTGAAGTATTCTATTTACACGTGAAACGTCATTCACTTATCCTTCCTCCTTTTTTCTTTTATTCATTTGTTCCGTAGTCTACACCTCGAAAAATATGCAACCAGGCAACACTCACAAACGGGCAACAAGTCACTCCATGCAGACTCCTTTTCAAAAAATATAATGGCAAACTTACATTGCTTTTCCGTTTCCACAGCACTCTTCCCTAACGCACCATTTCACCAAAACGTGTCACATATGTAAGCATTTACTTATGAACAATGGCCCACAACCTACCTTGTCATCCTGCATCAATCAAGACCACAGGGTGGTGTATTTATGTGGTACTTCGGAAAATCAACAGAACAAACTGATAATACTCAGGATTAAATTTTATATTTCTTGTAATAGAGTACAAAAAAGTTGGTTTTCTCACTGGTTTGCGCTTCAAAATCCAGCAAATTTGAGAACCTGAATAAAACTTTTGGAAAGAATCAGAATTAGGTCACCATATCAAGATGATCCCATTGAAGAAGATAAGCAAGGAAGGCGAATGCATGAGGATTGAGCAGCCACAGAAAGTGGCTCAAACCCTAACGCACAATCGTTGAATCCATAATGTGTTTACTGAGGCTTTTTCGTAAACCGCTATTACGCTCAATTTTTCCGGCCACTGTCGAATTAAACAGAGTACGAGTACTTTTTATTTTCACAGAATTCCTGGCTCGGGTAACTGCTGTATACAGTAATTCTCTCGTTACGATGGCTGTTTCCTGCTCGGGAAGAACCACCAGCACCTCACCAATCTCTGCTCCCTGACTTTTATGAATAGTGAGTGCGTAAACCGTCTCACAACTCCCCAGCCTTCCCGGCAGCAAACCCTGCAAACTTCCATCGGAGTGTTCAAACCATACCTTCAGCACCTCAGGATTTTCAATATCCGGCAAACAGATTCCGATATCGCCATTAAAAAGATTAAGACTATATTCATTTCTAGTGACCATTACGGGCCTACCGGGATACCACTCTGCAGACAGGCAATCATATCCCTTTTCCGTTAAATATTTCTCAACCTGCCTGTTTATCTCCTGCACCCCTGCTGGCCCATGACGTAGTGCACAAAGAATTTGGAATGAATGAAACTTTTCAAAGATGTTTGTATAGAGTTCAAGCGTTGCTTCTTTACCAATATTCTTCAAATAATTGCAATACTGTTCACCGCCATACTCGGCCGGATCATCCTCCAGAAGAGAGACATTTTTCGGGGTATCACTGATTAAAATCTCCCAGGATTGTGTGGATTTTCCACTATTAATAGCCGCCGCAAAGCCTTTTATTCCCTTATCAAAACGATAGCTTCTCTGCAATTCCACTGTGTTCGCTGGTAGAACACTGATCATATCGGCAAGCACGGTTCCAGACTCCACCGAAGCGAGTTGATCCTTATCACCAAGAAGAACCAGACGGCTTCCTGGTCGAAGAGCATCCACAAGTTTACCCATAAGGGCAAGATCAACCATGGAGGCCTCATCAATCACAATAACATCATGGATCAATGGGTTTTCTGCATTATGTCGAAACGAAGATGAATAACGGCGGACACCAAGAAGACGATGGATGGTCGAAGCTGAATCTGGAAGAGTTTTTTGAATTGATGGCTCTAAGGCAAGCCCCTGAATGGACATGACGATGGACTCCTGAAGTCTCATGGCCGCCTTTCCCGTAGGAGCAGCAAGAGCTATCCTGAAATTTCCTTTTGCAGCACTCTGCAGCAGCGCAAGAATCTTTACAACAGTTGTGGTCTTTCCCGTTCCCGGCCCTCCTGAAATAATAAGAAAGTTTTGTTGTAATGCCTGAATGGCAGCAAGTCTCTGATGATCAACTTCATTATCTGATGTCCCAAACAGTATATCGAGCAATGACTTATCAATGGACAGGTTTTGGGATTCTGAAACAAGCACTGCCACTTTTTCAGCAAGGGATTGCTCATACGCGAAGACCCGTTGCAGATAAAGATAATTCCTCATCAAGGTC
>DAOWDZ010000084.1 GCA_030638765.1 Desulfocapsa sp. | reverse complement strand
TGCCTCATCAGAGTAAGGCTAATATATTCATTAGGCAGTACTGGCGGTATATGTTCAAGCTGGATAAAAGCACCAGCAAAACTTAGATTCAGGGTATGGCCTTCCAGCACCAATTCACGACGAGGCAGCTCTAATTTCACTTTAAAATTCAGGGGAAGTCGAAGATGTTTTCTACGCTCTTTTCTCATAAATAGAAGGTGTGTTGACTTTTAAAATTAAAACCAATGTGAACCAACAAGCTATCCCGTAATCCCGTCTTCTGTTAAACGTTTTTGTTATTGGCTTTTTTCTTCAAATCTATTCAATTCTACATTTTTTCAAGCATCATCCGGCTTGAAGATACAAGCATTCATTGCTATATAAACGCCGGGCACAAGAATCTGAGCCGCAGTGACGACACACCCTATATTAAAAACTGCTGTTGATCTGGAGCCTCCAAGATTTTGAGCGGGGTGACATTAGAACGACACTAACCGTTACATTGCTATGTGCATGAATATACAGGTCAAGTCGACAAGAAATGAGGCGGTACAGGACTACTGATATGGATTCATACTCTAGGTGTCGCGCGTTCGAATCGCGCCTGGATCATCATCAACTCACCATTCCCTGGAACCAAGCAGAAAAAATATCCCCTTAAAGAGTTTCACCATCAGATAATTTTTTTATGGAAAAAGCTGATTCTTCCGTTTGAGAATTCACAATACAGTTACGACCAATTGTTATACCGGAAGGAACACAAGCCTCTTTACCAATCAAGGTGATGCCTGTATACAAATGCTCTGGCTGTTCAATATTAGGAAAATCATGATTCATTCCGGAACCAACAATGGAGTTTCCGGAAATCTGTACCCGCTTATCACAAATAGCCAAATCCATGGTGCTGTTTTTACCAACGACACAATCAGCAAAGAGTATGGAGTCTTTTACCGTTGCCCCTTTTTCCACCACAACTCCCGGAGCCAAAACCGAATTTATAACGGTACCTCGTACAACACAGCCAGCAGATATCATGGAACGACTCACCTTTGCATCACTTCCAAAACGTGCAGGCGGACGATCTGCAGGACGACCATCAGCTTCAATATTCGTCCTGACACCCCACTCAGCTGGTGAAATGGCACTGTCATGACTTATAACATCCATATTGGCCTCCCAATAGGATTGTATTGTTCCCACATCACGCCAATACCCGTAGAAGGGATAGGCAAAAACATTATCATTATCGATGGCTCTTGGTAAAATGTGCATACCAAAATCGACCTCGGCCTTATCTTTATAAAGAGAATCAAGGAGGTATTTATAATCAAAAACATAAATCCCCATGGAGGCAAGATTGGTTTTAGGATTTTCAGGTTTTTCCTCCCAGTCGATTATCCGATTCTGAGCATCAACAATTCCTGCCCCGAACTGATAAATTTCACTCATGGGAACTACCATCATCCCGATTGTCACATCAGCTTTCTTAAAACGATGATATTCAATCATGGCATGAAAATCCATATTATAGATATGATCTCCTGACAGAAGTACCACTTCATTCGCCGGATTTTTTTCGAGGAAATCTATATTTTGACGCACGGCATCAGCTGTGCCCTTGTACCAGTCGGAATCCTGAAAACCGGTATGAGGAGGCAGTATCTTCAATCCTCTGCTGCGACCTGTGAAATCCCAGGCCTCCCCCATTCCAAGATGACGCATAAGGGATAGAGGTTTATACTGAGTGAGCACTCCAACCTTAGTAAGACCAGATGTCATCACATTACTCAGGCTGAAATCTATAATTCGATAATGTCCGGCAAAGGGAACTGCCGGTTTTGCACGGCTTTGCACCAGGATATTTAATCTGCTGCCTACACCACCGGCAAGGAGAAGTACCAGAGCTTCTTTTGCGGCACTCATTTCAGCACCTCTCCAGCTTCTACACTTTCAACTTTAGACCATTGTTCAGGAGTAATATTAGGATAGATGTTCGCTCCTTCACCGATACACATTTTTTCTGGTATATGATTATTCCATCCAATAAGGGTCACTGGATTATTATCACCTTGATTCATCGAGCCAACACAACCTCCGGTTGCAAAACTGGAATTCACATCAGCAATAACCTTCTTAAGCCTGCAATTTTCCCCTATTCGATTATTAAAAAAGAGAACTGAATCTTCTACAACCGCCCCCTTTGCAACCTGCACACCTGGAAATAAGATGGAATTTTTCACCGTACCATCAACAATACAGCCATTATACACCAGACTATTTTGTATCGTTGCGCCTTCCTGAATCAACGCCGGCTGTGCATCTCTAATGCCACGATGCTCCATGTTGGTACGCAACCCCCAAGATTCCATATCTATCGGCGGGTTTTCACCAAGCAGATCCATATTTGCCTGCCAGTATTCTTCTGTGGTCCCTGTATAGCCCCAATACCCTCTATACTTATAGCCATATACCTTTTTTCCACCTGCCATGAGCTGAGGAATAATATCTCTGCCAAATTCAAAAGAATCAGTTTTTTGATTTTCACCAAGCACTCTGTATAACACTTCAGGTTTAAAAATCAGAACCGTGAGAGAGGCCCAGTCTGCTTCTGGGGTTTCGGGTTTTTCCCAGTATTGCGTTACTCTGCCGCCAAGTTCTCCATCTTCAAAATCAATTGTTGCAACCCCAAAACGATCTGCTTTTGTTCTATCAACCTGGACAAAAGCAATGGTCACATCAGCATCTTTTTTATGGTGATAGTTAATAATATCCTGATAATCCATCTTGTAAATATGATCTCCAGAGAGAATCAGGATTTCTTCAGGATTATGATACTTAACAAAATCAATATTTTTATAAACAGCATCGGCAGATCCGCGATACCAGCCAGCATGATCCATATTGTCGCTATTATCAATAAAGGGCGGAAGAATAGAGACGCCGCGATGACGCCCCACCATATCCCAGGCAGCACCAGTACCGATGTGATTGATAAGTGAATAACTACGATACTGCGAGAGGATTGCAACCTGTTCAATTCCGGAATGGAGAAGATTGCTTAATGGAAAATCGATGACTCGTGCAAACCCGCCAAAAGGGACTGCCGACTTAGGACGATAATAGGTAAGAACATTCAGCTTATCGACACGACTGCCGGCAAGAATCATTGCGAGTGTAGAAGGTTTCACCATTATACTCCATTCCCTTTCTAATTCTTTAGGTTTTCGTAATACTTGCCTTTCATTTCATGTGTCTTGTTGCTAAACGCTTCAGGGTGTTTGTGGTAAATTCCTTGTCCCCTAGTGAAAGATTCTTCAATGGCACTTCAGCTCTGGCTGCCTCTTTATGGCCACCCGCCGAACCAACCTCAGCAAAGATACGTTCTGCCATCTTTCCGGCACTTTTTCGATATCCATCACAGCGAAAAATAACAACCAGCTTGTCATTGTAAATTCCTGAAACAAGTACCCAGTCAATTTTATCAACATGGTTGAGAAAATCAGCAATATTCACAAGGATATCGGGATTTCTCACCTTTCCCAGGTGAGTATAAAATCTACTCTTTGTATAGGTAAGATTATTCAGTGCGACGTTGAAATATTTGAGCTCTGACCGCCGCATATCGGCCAGTTCAAATTTCTTTACAAGATTACGATTGGCGATATTAAAAAGATATCGAAAAGAGATGCCGTCCGCGAGGACTGAGTGCTTTGAAAAATCCTGAGTATCCACCTTAATAGCATAAAAGAGTGCTGTAGCGAGAGCAACAGAAGGCTTCATATTGCCGGCTCGCAAATATTCGATCAACATCGTGGAACAGGCACCATACTGAGGCCGAATATCCACAAAGGGAACTTCGTATTTTCTCGTTACAGGATGATGGTCGATGATGGCATCAAACTCGATTTTTTCAAAAACAGGAAGATGAGTGGGCTGAGAATCAACCAGGACTTTCTTGCTGAATTCCTGAACTTTCACATTACCCAGACGTTCCAGAGGAATTTTGAGCCGCTCCACCATGGACACATTATTCAAACGACGAATTTCATTGGGATGGGCTATAGTAACTGATTTCACTCGATAACGAAGAAGACGTTTAATGGCTAGAGCACAGGCCAGGGCGTCTGGATCTGCATTGATACAAACAAGAACTTCATCTTCTTTTTCAAAAACTTCCCAAAATCCGTTCAGACGTTCTCGGGCACTTGTTCGAGCCCCTCTATGAGAGTTTTTATTTCGTTTTCTTGTCATGTAAAGCATTGCGGCAACTCGACAATCAGTCTGATAACAAACGAGCAGCAGTCAATTCCTTTCATTAATTGTACTCAAGAGCCATTTCAGATAATGGCATTGGATAAATTCCCATACATTTAAAAAACGACATTCAAATATATACCACACCAATTCACAAAATTGCAAGTTTGCAGAGTAGTTGAGCAAATCACTTTCAAGAACTTTCAAACAACGGCACAGATGGGAAAAGAGAAGGATTTGTATGAGGAATAAAGCGGGCCCCCGAAAAACGAATCATAAATTCCTGATTCACATTCAACTCGATATAGGTAATACTTGAAACAATTTTCTCACATTCCTGACGAGCCTTTCTATCAAGAAGAATCTTTTCAGCACCGCGCAGAGAGCTGTTTCCGATGGCACGGTATACCGACAGGGGAAGATCCGGGAGCATTCCAAGTGTCATTGCATTCTGCGGATTAATATGACGTCCGAAAGCCCCGGCCACTATGATTTCTTCAATATCTGAAAATTCCAACCCAACCTGATTGATAAGAGTGGTCAAAATTGCATACATGGCAGCTTTTGAACGAATCATGGCATCGAGATCGATCTGCTCCAGCACAACTTCGGTTTCCGGTTCAGAGTCGCTCGTCCCTGTAAGCACAAAACAGAATCCGTCATCCCGTTGTGCCATATGTTCCTTCATAAAAGCTGCTCGTTCAGTATCCTTTTCAATTGCAGGGTTTCTGAATTTTCCTCGAATATCTATCATCCGTGTCAGATAAAGAGATGCCACCAGATCAATCAATCCCGATCCACACAATCCTACGGGAGCAACATCCCCGATGGTTCGATATTCCATTTTATATGTTTTAGGATCGATAGCCACATATTCAACTGCACCCGGTCCTGCCCGCATTCCCATTCGAGCAACGCCCCCTTCAAGCGCGGGACCGGCAGCTCCTGCACAGGCAATGAGCCATTCACTATTTCCAAGCACTACTTCAGCATTGGTTCCGACATCGATGAGCATTCTGGTTTCTTCTGAGTGAGCCATTCCGGAAGCCAGAATCCCGGAAACAAGATCACCACCGAAATAACTTCCCACTGACGGCATGAGCCATACCGGCGCCATTGCATTTATTCTCAAATGCAAATCCGTGCCATGCAGCGGCTGAGATCTATTAAAAAGTGGAATATAAGGTTCCCGACATATGTTATAAGGATCAAGGCCAAGAAAAAGATGCGCCATGGTGGTATTCCCAGACACCGAAAGAGCTCGAATATCTGAAGTTTTTACTTTTGCCTGAAGAGCCAGAATTTCAATAAGTTCATTGATTGCTGTAACAATAACGTGTTGCAACTCATCCAACCCGGGATCTTGAAAATCAGCAGTTGGTGGCTTTTGCTGCCTGCGTTTTACAGTGGCATAATGTATACGACTAAGAATATCAGCACCAAATGCAATCTGTGCATTTTCAAGATTTCCTTCTGACAGCATTTCCCCGGTTTGAAGATCGAGAAGCGTCGCTTCAAGATGCGTTGTTCCAAGATCAAGCGCCATAGCTGCAATAATAGCAGGTTTCTCCTTTGTGAAACCAACCAGCTCCAGGCTCTGCTCAAGATTATTGACAAGCGCGTAACCACTAAAACCCGCGGCACGAAACTCTCTGGCGACCACTGTCATACAGGCATAGGGAATAACCAGCTGACGATCATCATCAAGTTTATGTTGTAATGCCTGTTGCAGACGATCAATATCTGCCGTGTTATCATGCAGTCCCGGAGCTTTTGCCACCACCTGCCTTGAGCATACCATTGCCTTCATTTTCCAATACCTCTGCCCTTTATAAGCGAGCCTTGCACTTGACGTTCACCATCGATGATGTTACCTACTGCAACCAGTCATAATAACAAAACCATACCTTATTTTCATAAATTCTCAAACGAGATGGATAAATTATTTGCAGTGGCTCTTGGTGGAGCAGTCGGATCGATAGGGAGGTATCTAATCGCCCTTATTGCAGAGGATTATCATACCCAGACTTTCCCAACCGGAACCTTTCTTGCCAATTTACTGGGCTGTCTATTTATCGGAATTTTATGGTCACTCTTTGACAGAATTACAATCAGTCATGAATTCAGACTTTTCCTGTTCACAGGATTCCTCGGAGGCTTCACAACGTTTTCAACATTTGCCCGCGAGACTGTACAAATGTTTAAACTTGGTGAACATATTCAGGCTTTCACCTATATTGCTCTTTCAAATTTCCTTGGGCTTGGAATGGTCGCCATCGGCTTTCTACTTGCCCATCGTTTTATCCGCTGGTAAATAATCACTCGTGAAACTTTTAGATCAATACATTCTTGGGCAATTTGTACGAACCTTCTTCATCGTTACCGCCGCCTTTGTTTCTATTTATGTCCTCGTCGATTTCTTTGAAAAAATCGACAACTTTATGGAAGCTGGAAAGTCGATGAGCCTTGTCTTGAAATTCTTTCTTCTCAGCATCCCTTTTATTATTGATACGCTGGGCCCTGTTCTCATTTTACTCTCCGGGGTAATCAGCCTAGGGATGCTCAGCCACAACAATGAGCTTACCGCTATAATGGCAGGCGGAATCCATATGCGTACCATCGTTAAACCCATTCTGGTTGGATCGATAATTTTCACCATACTTTTCCTCTCAATGGCTCAATGGCTTCTTCCACGAACCATTTCTGCAACAAATGAAATCTGGTACGAAGAGGTAAAAGGAATGGTTCCGCTCGGCATTTTTCGGAACGGACGCTATTATTACCAGGGAAAGGAAGGTTTTTATTCATTTGCCAGACCCTTTCCTGATAAAAATATATTCCTTCAATTTTCTTACTCCAGCTGGGATCCAGAACACAACCTTGAGATACTGGTATCTGCAAAGAAAGCAATATGGGATGAAAATGGATGGCATCTAAAAAGCGTTCAGGTTCAAAAAAGGACTGGAGAGGATGAATTCAAGACCAGACTCTTCAAGAGTAAACGGTTTTATTTTCCGGAAAGTCCGGATTTTTTCTTTGTCCCTAAATATCAGTCAGCAGAACTCTCACTCACAGAGCTTTTTCAAGCCATGTACAAACAGAATACCCGTCAGGAAAAAATCATAGCCCAGACAAATTTCCTCAGCAGACTCTCCTACACACTCCTGGGAATTCCTCTGCTCTTTTTAGGACTTCCAGTTCTACTGCTCTCATATAAAAAATGGGGTAAAGATCTCTCCATTGCCATTCCTGCGAGTTGTGGTATAGCCTTTATTGCCTGGGGCCTCTGGGGTGCTCTGCAGTCTCTTGCCAGGGTTGATTATCTTCCTCCCCTGTTTGCTGCGATGATTATTCATATAATCATTGGTGTGGGCGGATTCACCATTCTTCACAAACAGTCAAGCTGATGGCGGCATCCTTAAATAAAAAGAAACGTGCGGGTATTGTTGGTGTTCCACCCCTTGCTGTGATGGAGATGCTCACGGGTCCCGAATATGAAATTTTTGACCTTGATGAACCGCAGGGTCAAATAGATATCGAAACAGCTTCTCCGTTTCTTCCACGTGTCTATTGCGGTATACTTCGCACCGTGATTTCAAACAGCCTGGCGGTCAAACCTGAAGTCATCTACATTGACACAGGCCCTGGAAAATGTGACTGCGCTATTCACACGGCCACGATCCTTGAAGATATTTTTCCAGAATGTGACATCATCAGAACCAAAAACAGTGATTCCACAGATTTTGGCACACCACTCTGTAAAACAACGATGCCTCTTTTAGAAAAAATGGCGTCGATAACAGGATCTGTACAAGCACCATCGGCTTACAAAACCCTTCCTTCCTGCATCCCCACTGCAGGGTTTTGGGGAGTACCACCACGAGATTTTTCTCTACTAAACCTCTTCCCTGACACCACTCATATTTATGGATGGGCACGCTGTATGGAAAACAAGACTCCAGACAATCTAAAACTTGAACTCCATTATAATCCAGATATTCCCACTGTATTCTTCGCACAATCGTTTTGTGCCAAAACAGCCCTGGCCCGACATCTTGCAAATAAGCACCCTCGCGGTCTCTATCTTGATTGTGACGTCACAGCCGGAAACAGTGCCAAAGCAAAAATTCAGGCATTCCTTGAACTCTCAGGAATATAAGGCCATCCCCAATGCTACTTGCTGACTTTGGAACATCCTACTGTAAACTCTTCGAGACAGAATCGACCGACCCGCCCCGCCTGATAGCTACCCGCTCAATTGACCGCAGCATGAAGGTTGACATCGCCACCGGACACAACGGTAAACGCTACGCCACTCAATATGTGAATGAGCTCACCGCCCTTGCCCGAGGTGGGATTTCACTTATCCAGGAAGAATCGTTCACGCTGCTTGACTGTGGTAGTCGCGATATTAAATATGTCGCCTACAGCAATGGAAAGATAAAAGATATGGGCTGGAACGCCGAATGCGGCGCATCAATGGGATTCACCATAGAGTTACTCGAAAAATATTACACTCTTGATTTTAGCAGTATGAAGATCCCAAAAAATTCTTTTTCGGTTACCTGTGGAGTTCTAGGGATGAGTCACATATTTGATGCCGTGGTCACCGGTGAAAGTGAAGAAAATGCTGTTGCTAAATTTGTTAAGGGAATAGCCATTAATGCGTATAATTTTGCAAAACGCCCTGAGAAGCTCTATCTTTCAGGCGGACTTTGCGCCAATCCCCTCTTCACAGGCTCATTTCCATGCCCCATAGTTTCTCTGGGCCGCTTTGTTCTTCTGGAAGGCCTGCAAGCCTCAATGGAGACTTGAGGCGACATAAACAGTATAGAAGTCCGATAGTTATTTCCAGGTAACCTTTAATGGATCACGCTGCGGAATATGACGATACTTAAACTTTGGATAGCCAAGCATGAGTGCTGAATAAACCTGATGATTTTCTGGAATTTCAAGAGCATCGATGAGTGGCTGATACTTAAAATGGACAGCCTGCACTAGAAATCCTGCCCAGCAACTTCCAAGACCATGACTATGTGCTGTAAGGTCAACGTATGCAGTGGCTAATGTGCAATCTTCAACAATATGTTCGCTCGACTTTGGATCAGCGTGAGCGACTGCAAGATGAGGTGCCCCTCGCAAGACCTTATCGATCCCATTATCCCAGGCACGAATCAGCCCCGGAAACACTTTTATGTCCTTCATATAGTCAACAACCAACCCAGCAAGACGTTTTACTTCATTGGGATCTTCAACCACTATCCAATGCACAGGTTGACAATTATGGGCACTTGCAGCATAACGACTAACATCCATTATTTCTGCTAAAATGGAATGCTCTGCCTTCTTTTTCTTATAGGTTCGGATAGATCTTCTGCTTTCAAGAAGATGTTTCACTGAAGCAGCATCTGGTTGTAACGACTTGTCCACGGAGATACTTTGCTCAAGCGGAGATACGGAGATAGCAAGTGCATCAGTCACACAGACGGCCATGCAATGTCCGCATCGAATACATCTTTTAACAGCAGCTTTTCGCAGCTGAGGAAACTTTTCCTTATCCATGTTGATGAGATCAAAGGGACATTCAGCAATACATGCATAACATTTTTTACAAATCTCCTGATCGACAGTAAGACTGATCTTCATAAAAACTCCGGAATACTCTTTAAAATGGATTGATGCCTGGATAATTATATTGCATATAATATAGCAAAAAAATCATGCGATGCCTTGAAAATTAATACATAAGCAAAAGATTAACCTATCATACCCCTTAAGCCTTACATCAATTCACGGTACATATGAAGCCACAGAAACTTTACGCCACAGAAATCACCTCATTGGAATCTGATATTTCCAGATTACTGGATTCCTCAGGACTTGCTGATATCATCCCAAAAAGACAGGCCATTCTCATTAAACCAAACCTGGTTGCAGCTTTGGAACCACCGATTACAACACCTGTTCGATTGGTATCTCTACTGATTTCATATTTGCAAAAAAAATTTCCAGGACAGGAAATTATCATAGGGGAAGGAACAGGGTCTCTTGAATATGACACCCATCACCCTTTTCAAATGCTTGGGTACAGCAAACTTGCTTCAGAAAAAAACATCCGACTTCTTGATCTCAACCACGAAGAACTGACAAAAAGAGAAGATCCAAAATGCAGTAGATGGCCTGTAATGCACCTTCCTTCACTATTGGATGAGGTTTTTCTACTTTCTGTGCCGGTACTCAAGGTGCATACTCTGGCGAAGGTAACACTCACCATGAAAAACATGATGGGTTGTGCACCACCATCTCACTTCCGCGGCAATGGTCACTACGGTAAATCATCATTTCATCAACAAATCCATGAAGCCATCTTTGATCTCAATCGCTATCGATGTCCTGATTTCTCCCTCCTCGATGCCTCTGTTGGTATGGCGGAAAGTCACCTGTGGGGAAGGCATTGCGACCCGCCTCTAAATACACTGGCAGCATCCACAGATCCCGTATCCATTGATGCCTTTGGCGCAAAGCTGCTTGGTAAAAGATGGCAGGATATCGGCTACATTTCCCTTGCAAATTCAGTTCTCGGATCAGCGGAAACCACAGCCACTTACATCTGAAAAATCCGGCACAATTTCATTCCTGTCTTTAAACACGTTGAGGTGTACAAAAGTACAACTGACCATTGTTACAGTTTGTCCAGCTGTCTCATCTCCTTTTTCAAACAGTCAGGACAGTAACTATGACTGAATTTAGTACCTACTCGTTCCGACACATACATTTCAACCTTTTGCCAATAACCGCCATCATCACGGACTTTTTTACACAGAGAGCAGATTGGAACAATACCCTGCAGTGTTTTTACTTCCTCGAGCGCTTTTTCCAATCTCGCATTTTTGGAAGAAATATCCTTATACAGTTTTTGAATGGTCAGATGAGCTTTAACCCTTGCGAGTACTTCTTCAGGCTGAAATGGCTTAATTAAATAATCAGCGCCTCCAGCCTGAAAACCTTTAAGCATGTCACTCATGTCGCTGAGAGCTGTTATAAATATTATCGGAATATTGGCAGAAGTAGGATTGCGTTTTAACCGTCTACAGGTCTCATACCCATCCATACCGGACATTACAACATCCAGTAAAATCAGATCTGGCGGATTCAAACTAACCTGTTTCAAAGCACTTTCTCCTGAATCCGCTGCCTGCACCTTATAGTTCCGTTGTGCCAGCACTGACTTGAGTATATCTATATTTATTGAGTCGTCATCAACAACTAGTATTGATAAATTATTGAGGTTAACCATTTTTCTTCTCTTTAGTGTTATTAATATTTCCGAAGAAGCATATCGACAATGCTATACAAAACTTATTCACTTGGCAGGACAGATTGTTTTTTCTTTAATTTAGGAGTTTTCCACATACATAATCAACTCAGCCAACTCCACAGGCTTTCCCAGCACTGCAATGACATTGTCAATATTTCGAATTTCATCGGCAACCACATTCTCGGCATAACCGCTGACCACTAGAAATTTACTGTCAGCTTTAATCATTAAAATCCCTTTTATTGATTCTACCCCATTCCATTCAGGCATATGCAGATCACAAATAATCAGATCCCAGTCCTCATCTATTGCCTTACGAAAGCCGATTCTACCATTTTCCGCGGTATCATACTGATGCCCACGTATTTCAAGGGCCTTGGAAAACAGTTCCAGAATAGGCTGTTCATCATCTATTAGTAAAACTCTTTTTACAGTGCTCATCCTCTGCTCTCCTTGTCTTAAACCTGCGAACTTTTTCTGGACCAGATTGTATTATCTTCAACCACCTTGGCAACAGAAGTGTTTTCATCCAATTTAAGCTGTAAACGGGTGGACAATTCGTTGGCTTCATCAAAAAGAGATGCTGCATCGGTTGAAGTGTCCCCGGCAATGGAGGTCATTTTGTGTATTTCCTCACTAGCATTGGTCAATTCTGTTTTTATACCACCAATGTCAGATGCCTGGTTTTTAGATGCAATTGCTATTTCTTCAGTGAGTTTTGTGACATCTTCCACGCTGTTCACAATTTCCTGTAAGGACTCAGCAGTCTGACTGGCAAGCGTTGCACCGCTGCCGACATTTTGCTCTGATTCTTTAAGAAGGTCAGCGGTCTCCTTCACAGACTCAGAAGAACGCTTAGCAAGTTCCTTTACCTCCTGAGCCACCACTGCAAAACCTTTCCCTGCATCTCCTGCTCTTGCTGCCTCAATGGTGGCATTCAGAGCGAGAAGATTTGTTTGTCCTGAAATATCTTCAAGAACATCCAGAATTTTGGAAATTTTATTACTGGAGTTTGTGATACTATCCATAGCGGTTATAAGTTCTTGCATTTGTCCATTTCCATTTCCGGCAACTTCTGCAGCTTTTTCTGTTATAGAAATAGCCCTTTCGGCATGTTCGGCATTATTAACGGAACTAGATGATATTTCTTCAATTTGTTCAGAAATACCCCCAATTGCACCGGATTGAACACTTAACAAATTGGAAAGAGTTGCTGTCGATTCTGTGAAATGCTGCGAATTATCAGCCACTCCGGATGAAGATTCTTTCACCATTGCCAGAATTTCATTTTGTACCTTAACGCGAAGCTCTATAGCCTTACGGTTCTCTATTGCCTCAGCTTGATTTTGTTTCAGGTTCAGAGCCATTAAATTTAAGGCTTCTGTCATCTGACTAATCTCCCCTTCAATTTCAAGATCAAGCGAAGAGGAGAGATCTCCTAGAGATATTTGACTTGCAAAATCAGCAACTTTACTTATTGGCCGACTGACAAACACCGTAAAGGTAACCCAGATTAGACAGACGAGTACAATGAGTGCTACCAGATTTATAACCACCATTTTAATTTGCTCAATCTGCAATTTTTTTAACGATGCAGTAGTATCCTTAGGAATGGCAATCACACCTACAACCTTACCACTATAATCTTCCATTGGGCTGAAAGCAGTAAACAGTCGTTTTCCATTTTTTGTAACACATTTGAATCGAACGTCACCGCTCTTCATCTTCATCATCTTTGCAAGCCAAGGGAAACTCTTTTGCGGAATGTTCAAATTATGGCTTTTAGCCAGATAACGAAAGCCGTTACCATCTGGAACCACAATGGAAAGTTGATGCCCAAACTGTTTTTTAATTTTCTTGGCAAAACTATCATTGAGTTTGGCACCAAACTCCACGGAACCTACATGTTTTCCATCGTATTCCACCGGCACAATTCCACGGATGCCAAAACCGGCAACACCTTTCTCTATCCCCATAATGGGTTGATGATTCCTATTCACTTCCAATACGCCTAGGCGAAAAGAAGAAAGATCGTCACCATGTTTTTCAGGTTTGTGTGCACGAAACAGTGACGTGGCCGGAGGAATATGGAAGTGCATTTGTGCCATTCCTATTTCATCTTTAATTTTTTCAAAACCGGACAATGTCAGTTCGGAGAGTCTTTCCCAGTCATGTGTAGCTACGGCCATTGAAATTTCAGGGTTCGAAGCCGTCTGCCTGGCTAGAGCCAGGGCAGTTTGAGCTTGTTGCTCTACCTGGTTGTTGACTTGAGTTATCTGAAACAGAAGATCTTTTTTACCACTGGCAAGCATACTGTCTTTTTTCTGTAAATACGACTGAACAGTTAATGAGCCAAGTAGCAGGAAGACAACGACTGAGATCATGATAATGAATTTTGATCTGATTGTTTGGGGAAGAAAACGTTTAAAGACCATTAGTTCTCCTATCAAGTTTGATGTGGGGTATTTTCAAAAAATCTTATTACTATTCCGTATTTGATTACTAAGAAATGAATTACGTCCTGAAATTTTCCTACTTCCACTTCACGAATCTTGGTCACAAACCAGTTAAAATCATTCTTTCCAGTATTTGTGCGACTGTGGAAACCACTGACGATGCAACATATGTACCGTTTTCCACAATCAGGACTACACCAAACCATACACCTGTAATAACGAAATTTTATAGCTTATTTAAGGGAGGGGAGAATTCAGAATCATTAAAAATGTCCATTACAAGTCTATGATATTGGACAATGTCTAATTTTGTAGATCAAAAGTACCTTCGATTTTCAATGGTTAGTGTTTGATTATTTCAGGGTTCAAGTCTCTAGGCAAGTCAATGGAATAAAAAAAGCCCCGAAACAGACGTTTCGGGGCTAATATAAAAACAACAAAGGATTATTTTTTTCCTTTTTTATTCTTTTTCTTCTTCTTTTTTTTCTTCTTGGGCTTTTCATACAAAGGGCAACTTGTGCAACAATAGCCTTTCTTTTTTATTTTATTACAACATTTCTTTTTAGCCATGATCCCCCTCTAAAGCAGCAACAAATACAGTAAGATTACTTCTTCTCAGCTTTTTCAATGGAAATCAACTCGACATCAAAAATAAGGACGGCATTGGGTTCAATCATTGGCGGTACACCCTGCTCACCATAGGCAAGAGAAGGAGGTACGACAACATGGTAAGTTGATCCTTCTTTCATCAACTGCAGCACTTCACTCCATCCGGGAATAACCTGAGTAACACCAAATGTTGCAGCTTCGCCACGGGCATTTGAATCATCAAAAACCTTTCCATCGATCATGGTACCTTTATAGTGAACCTTAACGGTATCCTCAGCTGTTGGAATGGCACCAGTGCCTTCTTTTACAATGATATATTGTAAACCGCTGGCCGTTACAGCGACACCTTTTTTTGTTTTATTCTCAGCAAGGTACGCCTCGCCTTCTTTCTTGTTTTTTTCCTGCAGCGCTTTTAGTTGTGCTTCTTGTTTTGCCTGCATTTTTTCAGCAAATTCCTTCTGCACACTCTGCATTTCCTCAGGAGTTAAAAGCAATTCTTTACCAGTAAAACCATCTTTCAAACCACGTTGAAGTCCTTCAAAATCTAGCTCTTCACCAATTCCATTCAGATAACTTCCCATGTCAACACCCATACTGTAGCTGAGCTTGTCTTTAAAAGTATTTAGGTTTGTCGCTTTATCAGCAGCAAGACCAACAGCAGGCAGAGCAAGACAGACAGCAAGGCCAAAGCTAGCAATTCGTTTCATTTATAAACTCCTTTAAAATTCGGATTTTGTTATATTAAGTCACATTTAGCACTACACTAACCAATTAACAAATAAGCATTCATTAGCATCGTGCAAGGTTCGATTACATTGTGGTACAGATACGACACCTTTAAAACAGTACCACGAGGGTTATACCCTTATTATGATTATTAAGATGGGGATGACGTGTCAGATCGGGAAACCGATGGAGGAGTTGTTTTATTTTTCCGTGACGACGATTAAAATCCTCACCAAAAATAACATCTCCAATTTTAGAACAACTTTTCAAGTACTCCAGAGTCTTCCTGGATTCCAGACGAATGGCACCACCTTTACCAGTGGAACCGTAACCATGAATGAACGTAAGCACACTTATCTGTTCATTACGGGCAGTTTGTATTTCCTGCTGCAATCGACTCAATGCCTGAGCCACAGTTGGCAGTCCCTGTTCAAGATTAACCGTTTTTTGATAAAATGATTTTTTCTGAGGCTTCCTCTGTCCCTGTCCGCCACTTTTCTGATCACTTCCACAATAGGGACACTGTACGGCTCGGGAATCAATTTCGTTACCGCAGATTTGACAACAGGAATGCATGGACAAAAAAAGAGACTAGAGAAGAAGAGCTGCCGCTACTTCTCTTGCTTCAGCGATTGCCTTCTCAAGTTTCTTCGACTTGGAGCCTTTGATTTTTTTTATAAGTTTCTCAAGAGCTTCATCCATGGCCACACCACCAGCCTGCAGTTCTTCGAGTCGATCAACAGAGACTAATGCTGCCATAGGACGACCGGCTCGTTCAATAACATAGGATTCGCCAAGAAGGGCTGTTTTATCCAGTAACCGACCAAAGTTTTTCCTGGCGTACATTGCCGTAATATTTTCTTTCACACTCATCTCCCTTAAGAAATTTATGTTAACTGCACTCAATATCCTGCAAACATATAGTTACAATCTATACCCTGCGAGCTGTAATTACCTGCTCCATCTGGCGTAGATGCTGAAGAACTCTTTGTAAATGCTGCAAGCTCTCAACTTCCACTGCTATATGAAAATCAGCAGTATCAGCAGGAGTGGTATGCGCTGATATTTCCAGAATATCGGCATCATCTGTACTGATCATGTTGCTTATTGCAGCAAAAACACCTTTTCCGTTTTCAGCACTGACCTGAATTTCAACCCGATGCCCGTTCTCCTGATTGGTGGCCCAATCCACTTCCATCCAACGTTGCGGATCAGTGGCAAGCAGGTTTACACATTTTGCTTTATGGACAGAAATCCCCCTGCCATTAGTCACGAACCCCATAATAGCATCCCCGGGAACAGGATTACAACAACGGCTGATTTTAATCATCATATCATCAATTCCATCGATATGAATAGCTGAACCAGATGTTGTTTTTTTACGTTCCTGTGAGCTATCTCCCTGTTTTTCAATCGCAGGGAGTTTCTCTCTGAGTCGTCGTGTCTCTTCTTCTTTTACAATTTCAGGTGGCTGAAGAGTTTTTACGAGATGTGGAAGTGTTATCATCCCGCTTCCGACCTTAGCCAACATATCTTCCAGGGAATTGCAATGCAAGTCTTTCAGGAGAAGTTTAACGTGACCACTCTTCACCAGTTTTTTCAGAGTAGTACCGTAATGTTTCAGCTCTTTCTCGCAAATTTCACGACCAAGATTCAACGCCTTTTCACGATCTTCTTTGCGAAGCCAGGAACGTACTCTGGATCTTGCACGACTGGTTTTCGCCAGTTCAAGCCACCCTCTTCTTGGACGCTGTTGTTTGGAAGTGACAATCTCTATGATGTCCCCGTTCTGAATAATATACTTCAGTGGGACAAGCTTTCTGTTTACCTTAGCTCCAACACAATGATCACCGACTTCAGTATGTATAGAATAGGCAAAATCAATGGGGGTCGAATTAACAGGGAACTCTTTTACCTCACCGGCAGGCGTGAGGGCGTATACCTCAGGTTTATCCAGCTCACCGTGAACGGATTCGAGAAATTCCTTCGGATCGTCTACTTCCTGCAACGTTTTGACTAAATCTTTCAGATCTTTGAAAAGTTTAGTGTCGTTATTATTGGCGTTCTGCCCTTCTTTATACGCCCAATGTGCAGCAACCCCTTCCATTGCAATGCGATCCATCTCTTCTGTACGAATCTGAACTTCAATAAAATGCTCTCTTGGACCCACAACAGTGGTATGCATTGATTGATAATTATTTGCTTTCGGAACAGAAATGAAATCTTTGATACGTCCCTGTACCGGCGACCAGTTAGCATGAATGACACCAAGTGCCTCATAGCATTCCTTTACGCTGTTAACAATGATACGAAAAGCAACCTTATCGTACACCCTTTCCAGTGGAATTTGCTGAGCTACCAGTTTTTTATAGATGGAAAAAAGATGTTTAGGACGGCCAATGATACGTGTGGGGGACACATTGTTTTCGGCAAGTTTTTTATGGAAAATGGAGATGACTTCATCCACATAATTCTGTCGCTCTTCAAGTGAACTTTCAAGGTTTGTGACAAGATCAAGGTATTCTTCGGGATATAAAAACTGAAAAGAGAGATCTTCAAGCTCCCGCTTCATCCAGTCAATGCCAAGACGTGAAGCAAGGGGGGCATAGAGATCTTTTGTCTCTCTGGCAATTTCTCGCTGACGTTCCTTTTCCACTGTGTCAAGAAGACACATATCCTGCAATCTATCGGCAAGTTTTACCAGCAACACCCGTACGTCAGTGGCAATCGCCAGGAGCATTTTTCTGACGTTGTCAGCCTGATGATTCAGCTTGGAATTATAATGAACGTTCGTGATACGAGTACAGCCATCCACGATACTGGCAACACCATCACCAAATTTTTTACGCAGTTCAGAAAGATCAACTCCCTCTTTAAGGACACCATGAAGCAGCCCTGCCACGATGGTTTCCAAATCCAAATGCATGGACGCAAGTGTTGACGCTACATGGAGAGTATGATCCAGATAAGGCGTTCCTGAAAAGTGCTGCTTATCGCTATGGACAGCAACGGCAAGATCCCAGGCCCTGTCAATAGGGCTGAGATCGACACCTTTCAAGTAACTACTGGTCAGGATTTTCAGGCCTTCCTGATTTATCATAACGTTGAACTTCCCTTATCAACCTTCAATCATTGCTGCATTTATTAATTCGACTAACCGAGCAGTCATCTGAGCTGGCTCAATTTCTTCAACAGTACCGTCTTTGCGTAAACGAAGCTCCATAACACCATCTTGAGTGAGACGTTTACCAACCGTTACCCGCAGGGGTATTCCAAGCAGATCCGCATCCTTAAATTTGGAACCTGGACGTTCGTCACGGTCATCAAGGAGAACATCAACACCTTTTTCCTGAAGCTCAGCATAGAGAACTTCGGCAGCCTCGGTAATCTGCTCATTTTTCAAACCAAGATTTAACAAAATCACCTGCATTGGAGCCAGTGGCATGGGGAATATTATTCCATTTTCATCATGATTCTGCTCAATTGCAGCAGCCACAATCCGACTAACACCTATTCCGTAACACCCCATGACAATGGGTTTATCCTGGCCGTCACTATCCTGAAAAACAGCGTTCATGGATTCTGAATACCCAGTACCCAGCTTAAAGACATGACCGACCTCAATGCCCTCTTTCATGGTCAGGGTTCCACCACATGCAGGACAGGGATCATCGATGGTAATCTGGCGCAAATCAGCAACAGCAAATGGCTCAAAATCACGCCCGATATTAACATTAATCAGATGGTGATTCTTCTCATTGGCACCAACCACAAAGTTACGCATGGCAGCCACTTCATTATCAACCAGAAGTTTCACTTTAATACCAACAGGCCCAAGATATCCAGTGGGAACACCAGTTGCATCATATACACCTTTATCATCAAGCATTTCGACATCGGCGCAGCCAAGGAGATTTTTGAGTTTTACTTCCTGTACTTCACGATCACCTCGAACCAACACAGCTACAGCCTCATCATCTGCCTGATACACCATGGTTTTGACGAGTTCTTCCGGCTTAATCTTCATAAACTCACACACGGCAGGAACTTTTCGTTTACCTGGAGTTTCTACCTTTTCAGTATCAAGCATGGGACTCTCATCCGCTGTAGCTTTTGCAACTTCTGCCTTTTCACTATTGGCGGCATAGTCACAACTTGAGCAGATAACCAAAGTGTCTTCGCCGGTATCAGCAAGAACCATAAATTCGTGCGAAAAACTACCGCCTATTGTTCCAGAATCCGCCTCAACTGGACGAAAATCCAGTCCACATCGAGTAAAAATCCGTTTGTAGGCATTATACATGTTCTGATATGCTTCCCCTGCAGCTGCATCATCAACATCAAAGGAATAGGCATCTTTCATGATAAATTCACGACCACGCATTAACCCGAATCGTGGCCTTATTTCATCACGGAATTTGGTCTGAATCTGATACAGGTTAATAGGGAGATCACGATATGATCGAATTTCACGCCGAACCAGATCGGTGATAACCTCTTCATGGGTTGGTCCAAGACAGGACTCTCTGTCATGCCTATCCACAAACCTGAGCAACTCAGGTCCATATTTTTCATAGCGCCCTGTCTCATGCCAAAGATCAGCAGGCTGTACCATGGGCATCAGAAGCTCCTGCGCACCCGCTCTGTTCATCTCTTCACGTACGATGTTCTCAACCTTGCGAATCGCGGCAAGGCCAAGGGGGAGATAGGTGTAGATACCTGCGGTGAGTTTTCGTATAAAACCAGCGCGCAACAGAAGACGATGACTTGCAACCTCTGCTTCAGCAGGAGTCTCTTTGAGTGTGGGGATAAGTGACTGTGAAAATCTCATTTCGTATTTACCTGTTATTATGCTTGTTCTATTTTTTTAAGTTCTGCTAAAAAAGTGTCGAGCAACTCTTCTTCCTTAACTTTTTTATACAACACACCCTTTTTAAAGATAATGCCAACTCCATTACCACCTGCAATTCCAATATCGGCCTCTTTTGCTTCACCCGGCCCGTTGACAACGCATCCCATAACAGCCACTTTGATCTGTTTTGTCATGGTTTGCACATAATTCTCCACCTCTTCTGCAATGGAGAAGAGATCAATTTGAGTTCTGCCGCAGGTCGGGCATGATATTAACTCAGGACCACGTTCTCGTATTTTGAGTGATCGAAGCAGTTCAAAACAGACTCGGATCTCTTCGACAGGATCACGGGTAAGTGAAATTCTGAAAGTATCACCAATGCCCTGATGTAGAAGTATCCCAAGTGCAACACTTGATTTTACGGTACCAGCAATCAATCCACCAGCTTCTGTGACGCCAAGATGCAGTGGATAATCAGTCAGTTTTGAAAGTTGCTGATACCCACTGATGGCGGTGAGAGTATCAGAAGATTTTATTGATATTTTAATCTCTTCAAAGCCCTGATCCTCAAGAAGCCGTACATTTCGCATGGCACTTTCAATGAGAGCTGTGGGTTTTTCAGAACTTGGATAGCCGAATTCTTTTAAGAGATCCTTTTCAATGGAACCGGAATTGACACCCACTCGAATGGGAACCTTATGCGTTTTTGCAGCAGCCACAACCTTTGAGAGTTTTTCGGGACCACCAAGATTGCCTGGGTTAATACGTATCCCCTGAGCACCATTTTCCATGGCTGCAACGGCTAATCTATAGTCAAAATGGATATCTGCAATCAGCGGAATACAGATTCTATCTCTGATTGAGCGAATGGCAACGGCTGCATCCTGATCGAGCACTGCAACACGAATTATCTCACATCCCGCATCCTGTAACTGTTCAATCTGGGCAACGGTTGTTTCCACATCGCGAGTATCAGTGTTGGTCATGGATTGGACTGCGATGGGACTGTCTCCACCAATGGGTACATTGCCAATATGAATTTTTCGAGTCTGTCTTCTAAGTATCATTTTTACTGTTTCTCTTTGTTAACAAGACTGAGCTCTGCATCGGATGCTCGAACATACAGGGGAGAGGCTGAATCCAAGTCCATTGTATCACCCCGCCTCAACTGTTCACAGCACAAAAAAGAAATCGCAGTGGCTGATGGGTAGTGTAATGGAAGCGGTGCAATGGTTACCTGCTCTCCAAGACTTTCTTTGAAGAATTCGCCATAGCTGAAAAGTCCGTCACCAGCCATGAGGATCGGTTCGGTAATCTCATCTAGCAATTGTGATGGTACTAACGCCCTAATCGCCCCCCTGGGACGATACATGTCATGAGCATCCTTTACATACCAACGCCTGTAGACCTCTTTTTTTCTTGCATCAAGTACCACACAGAGAGGTTTATCCCCTGAACAATTCAAAGCCATACCATCAAGTGTTGAACATCCAAGAAGGGGTTTATTCATCGCTGTGGCCATTCCTTTCATGGTTGCCATAGCGATACGTAAACCGGTAAACGATCCGGGGCCAAGGCCTACGGCGAGGCCATCAATGTCATCACAGGCAATGTTATTTTCAGAAAGTAACCAATCTATCCCTGTGAGCAGCCTTCTCGAATGTGTTATCTTACTATTAAGGGTAAGCGTTGCCAGAAGTTCACCATCATGCATATCACCAGTTGTCAATGCCACGGTACTGCATGATGTTGCCGTATCAACGGCGAGAAGCAGAGGGTTCTCACTGCTCACGACCCAAAAATCCTTGCAAGATCATTGTAGAAGACAAAAATCATGGCAACGCCAAGGAATGCAATGCCAATTTGCTGCGCAAATATCTGCATTTTTTCACTCATCGGTTTACGCCGAACTGCCTCAAAACTTAAAAACATCAAATGGCCACCATCGAGTACCGGGATGGGAAGAAGATTCAAGATACCAAGATTTACACTGAGTAACCCTGTAAAAAAGATAAAATTTACCCATCCAGCCTGCATCTGCTTTCCGGCAATCTGCGCTATTAGTATGGGGCCACCAAGCTCAGAAACAGGAACTACCTGTTGGATTAATTTCAAAAAACCTAGAACTGTAAGGCTGATATACATCCATGTTTGAGCAAAGGCGGCCTGAAAAGCACCGACTAGACCCGTCGGTGTATAAAAAAGCTCATCTGCACGCACGATGCCGATCATATAGCGCTCTTCTACTTCTTCGCCAAAAATGTTCTTCACTGGACTAATGGCAGGAGTAACAACAAGCTTCACTTCTTCGTTATCTCGTGCCAGCATAAATTCGAGAGGATCACCTTTTGATTCCTTCACCAGAGTTAAGACATCCATCCACTTTTCTGTGGGATGGCCGTTTATGGTAAGAATAGTATCGCCAACGAGAACACCGGCAACAGCAGCGGGTGAATCAGCTGATACATTTCCAATTCTTGTGGTATCGCGACTATCAGGTAGTCCCATAAAGAGAAACACAAAAAAGAAAAGGACGAGACTAAAGAGCAGATTAAACAAAGGACCGGCAAGGACAATAAGAAATCTCTGCCACACAGTTTTGTGAGCAAAAGAGGCCTGCCTGTCAGTTTCAGCATCGGCCTGTTCGTCTGGATTTTCACCAAACATTTTAACGTATCCACCAAGGGGAAGAGCGCTGAGCTGATACTCGGTTTCCCCAACAGTTTTACTGAACAGTTTTGGACCAAAGCCGAGGGAAAATTTGAGTACCCTAACCTTGAACAATTTGGCAAAGAGAAAATGGCCCAGTTCATGGACAAAAATTAAAATGCCTAAACAAGCAATAAATGAAACGACAGTATTCATGGAATAACCTGGATTGGGGGGCTATGAGTGAGTTCTATATCCTGGCATTAATTAATGTTGCTGCGACATCACGTGCCCGACGATCTGCTGCCAGAATATCATCAAGTTTATCTTCACTTCCTTCCTGCACTTGCTCCATAACTGTAGCCACTGTTGACGCAATATCAAGGAAAGGAATTTTTTCATCTAAAAAGGCATCAACGGCGATTTCATTGGCAGCATTGAGAACTGCCGGCAAAACCCCGCCCTTATTAATGGCTGTAAATGCAAGGGAAAGGGCTGGAAACCTGTCATAGTCTGGATCATGAAATTCAAGTTTTGAACATTGCGCAAGGTTCAATCCCGGCAACTCCATGGGAAGACGTCGAGGATACGAGAGAGCATATGCTATGGGAATCCGCATATCAGGGATACCAAGTTGGGCAATAACTGACCCGTCTTGAAATTCAACAAGAGAATGTACAATGGACTGAGGATGAACAACCACTTGAATTTCGTCCACTGAGACATCAAAGAGCCATTTGGCTTCAATCACTTCAAGACCCTTATTCATAAGAGTTGCGGAATCGATAGATATCTTACGCCCCATATCC
>DAOWDZ010000168.1 GCA_030638765.1 Desulfocapsa sp. | reverse complement strand
GAAAAGTATAAAAAATCAATATGGGCTGTTAAGTTATAGTGACATGCTTTTGACAACGCTGTTGTGGCTGATCCTAGTATGTAAGGGTTTAGTTTAATACTAAAAAGTTAGCACGACTCTTTATGTGGTAGATACGCTTTTTTTTATCTTTCCTCTTGCTCATTTTAATAATGGTAACTATAATCATTAATGTTAGATGAAAGTGATTGCTTGTAAGTTTTTATTTAAGGATAGGTCAGCAGGTGAAAAGTGGAAGTACTTTTAGTGATCGTGCTCTCTTGTAAATGGGTACACGTGGTGGCCAGTAGTAAAGTCAGTCATTAAAATTAGAGAAGAGGAGTTTTGTTTATGGGTATGTTTCAGAAATTAGAGATTGGTGATACCGTCACTCCAGAAATTGATTGGGAAATGACACCGGATATGAGTTTTGGAACATTTGAATCCTGGGGTGGACGGGAGCAGATGCGCAGTAGAATTACCGGTACTGAGCGAGTGTACTATTTTTTTATTGATAACTGGGAGGAGGAAGCAAAACTCTGCCTCATGGAGCGTGGAGTAAAACACGCAAGGGTAGTTGCTGAGATCAAGGCTCCCCGGCAGATGCTCAATGATTGTGTTGGAGGTCATGGAACATCATCTCTTTTTGAAAAAAGCTATGCCATCAATAATGAGATTAAGGAGTGGCTCATAAATAACGTAATTCAGGCAGAAGATACATCTGCTGTTATTCCTCTTTATGAGGTTACGGAAGTGGAAGATATGGGAGAGCCTCTTCCACTTCTTGGAGATACTGATTTTCAAGGGGAAAAAGTTGCATTACCGACGGAACACAGCTTTATTAATGACGATGAGATTGTACCCTTTTTAAAGAAATGGAATTTTTACGATGGTGACCAGAACAGAGAAGGTGATTTTGAGAATGTTCTGGTGGATCCGGGTGATGGACGAGTGGTTATTGACCAGCGCACCGGAGTTATGTGGCAACGGGCGGGGCTTGATATCACTTCCGTGCGAAGTATGCAGCGGAGAATTGAACAGTTGAATAAAGATGGATTTGCAGGATTCCATGACTGGCGAATGCCAACCATGGAAGAGGCAATGTCTCTTATGGAAAAAGATTCTAATAATAAAGATATTCATCTGAATCCTTGTTTTTCCAAGGAACAGCCCTTTATTTTTGTGAATGCCCAGCGTAAACCGGGCGGATATTGGTTTGTGGACTATAAGCATGGTCGTGCTTTTTGGTCTTCCGGAACCATTCCAGGCGGTTTTGCAAGACTTTGTCGTACCGCGTAGTTTTTTTATCTCTTCCTCCTGAACACCCGAAAGAATCTCGTTTCTTTCGGGTGTTGTCGTTTTAAAGCATCCTTACATCTTCGCCATGATTTCAGAATAAATAGCTCTTTGTTGTCTGGTAGTTATTGTTGTTTCGGGTCATTCTTATTTTTTTAGAAGAAATGTACATTGACATTTGACTCTGTTTTGCGGTATTAAGCAAATGTAAATGTACATTTATGCTGAAGAGGAAAGTAAATGGATCTGACAACAAAACAGCAACAACTTTTTAACTATCTGCAGGAACAACTGGAACAGGAAGGACGAGCACCCAGTTTGCGTCAGGCTGCAGACGATCTGGGAGTCAGCCATAATGCCGTGGCTCAGTTAATTGCTCAGCTGGAGCGAAAGGGAGTCATTGAACGAGAAGGACGTTACAGCCGTTCAATCCGTATCCTGTCGTCGCAGGTTCAGCAAAAAAAATCACGGATGAGGGAGTTGCCTGTGGTGGGGGCAATCACAGCGGGTTTACCCATGTATGCACAGCAGGAATGGGATGGCTCCGTAATGGTCGATGGAGCGCTGTTTCCCGGGCCGAATCTTTTTTGTCTGCGTATCCAGGGTGAATCCATGCAGGACTGCGGTATCCTGAATGGTGATCTGGTTATTTGTGAACCACGGCAATATGCTGAAAATGGAGAAATCGTAGCTGTCCTTATTCAAGGAGAAGAGGCTACCGTGAAGCGGTTTTTCTTAGGAGAAGATCATATCGAACTGCGGCCTGAGAATAAAAAATTCAGTGTTATCCGTTATCCTTTTTCAGATATTCTTGTGCAGGGAAAAGTGGTGGGTGTAATCAGAAGTTATGAAACACGATAAGCTGTGTCCGGTGCTTGTTGGAACCAGCGGCTACTCTTATACTGAATGGGTGGATGGCGGGTTTTATCCACAGGGGACAAGAACTCCTGAGATGCTTGCTCTCTATGCAGATTCTTTCCCAATTGTCGAGCTCAACTACACCTGGTATCAGATGGTACGTGCAGAGGCCATCAGCCGGATGATTGCGAAGGCTCCAGAGACGTTTCTCTTTGCTGCTAAACTTACCAGGACTCTTACACATGAACGGGATCGAAACTGGCAGCAGGAATTAAAACTGTATCGGGAGGGTATCGAACCGTTGCGAAAACAGTTGGCTGCCATTTTGGTACAATTACCTTCGAATTTTGATTGGAGCAGAAGTAACCGCTATTATCTGGCTCATTTGCTGGATGGTTTGCATGGATTCCCACTCGCTGTTGAATTTCGTCATGTCTCCTGGGCAAGGGATTCGGTGTTTAAAGAACTTGAAGAACGACGAGTGAGTATGGTTACTGTGGATGCTCCTTCCATACCAAATCTTTTCCCCTGTCTTGATATTATTACCAACCCTGATCTCTTTTTTGTTCGTTTCCATGGCCGTAATATACAGGGCTGGCAATCTGATAATATGCAGAAAAAGTTTGATTATTCCTATTCAGCAGATGAGCTTCAGGAGTGGAATCAAAACTATCTCTGTTCTCTGCGTGCACGTTCAAAACAGGGTGTTGTCTTTTTTAATAATCATGTTTGTGCTCAGGCTCCGGAAAATGGACGACTTCTGCAAAGATTGCTGCGTAAGTAAAAGTTAATTGTATGGACAGAGCCATTATTCATCTCAATGTAACTGATTTTGCGGTGGCAGTTGAGCGGATTTGCGACAGTTCTTTGCGCCGTATGCCACTTATTGTTGCAGCCGGAGAGGCGGGTAGATCAAGAACACTTGTTTTTGATATGAGTGAGGAGGCCTACCATGATGGCGTGCGCAAAGGAATGCACCTGGATCGTGCTCGTAAATATTGTAGACAGGCTGTGGTGGTTACTCCTCGTCCTGTCTTGTATCGCAGGGCTATGAGGGCCATTGTAAAAACGGTCGTGCAGTATACGCCGCTGGTGGAGCAGGGAGATGAAGATGGACATCTGTTTATGGATGTCACCGGAACACATCGACTCTTTGGGCCCGCTCCTGATATAGCCTGGAGATTGCGCAAACAGCTACAAAATGATTTGGGCCTTGATCCTGTCTGGAGCCTGGCTTCCAATAAACTGGTTTCCAAAGTCGCTTCAAGAATGGTGCGCCCCTTTGGAGAATATATTGTGGGTGCAGGGGAGGAACATGCATTTTTGGCTCCCTTGCCTCTGTCCATGCTGCCGGGGATGAAAGTTGAGGAAATAGAGATTCTTAAAGATTTCAATCTGAGACGTATCGGACAACTTGCACAACTCAGCAGGAAACAACTGCTGGTTCCTTTTCAGAAACGGAGCGCATATCTGTATGATGCCTGTCGAGGGCGGGACAGGAGTGTTGTTTCTCCTGGAAAAATGAAAAACAGGCAGATTAGAAGGGAACACGTGTTTGAAGAGGATACCGGCATTCATTCTGAAGTGCGCTATGCCCTTACACTGCTGGTTCATGAAATAGGAAGACAATTACGCAATAAGAGCTTGATTGGGCAACGTATGGGAATATGTTTGAGTTATGGTGACGGCAAGCAGTCATGCAGGCAAGTAACCCGTAAAGGAGGCACCGACGATGACTTTTTCCTGCGTGATATGGCGTTTACGGCACTTGAGAGAGCCTGGAAAAGACGGATCCGTATTCGTAGTTGTGTGCTGATTTGTGATCGTTTGCTGCCTTGCACACAGCAGCAAACTCTTTTTGTTATGCAAAGTAGCAAGGAGCAACAGCAAAAAAAGGTACTGACAGCTATGGATCTTGTGTGTGGTCGCTTTGGTGCGAAAAGTATTCACCTGGGTACGGCATTATAGTTGTGTTTCCACTTTTTGTTCGTTCCTATTATTCCCTGATGCAGGGTTGCAGCTCTCCTGAAAATCTCTGTCTGCGGGCAAAAGAACTTGGTTATTCCACTCTTGTTCTTAACGATTGTGATTCTCTTTCGGGGATATGGTCTTTTTGTAACGCTTGCAAAAAATATGATATTCACCCTTTGATTGCTTCTGAGGTCACTGATCCGGTCTCATCTCATACTGTAGTTTCACTGGTTCTAAATTCGTATGGTTATGTCAATTTATGCAATTTGATAACAGAAAGAAAACAGAATAGTACGTTCTCACTGGAACAGGATTTTGCAAAATATGGCGATGGTCTTATTGCTATTACATCTTCACTGCTTCTCGTAAAACAGTTTCAAAAGCAGAAAATTAATGTGGCAGTGAATCTTGGTGGTGGGCCGACAGAGCAGTCGAGTAAGCTTCATAAATGGGCCAAAAAGCATAGTGTCCCTGTTGTCTTTATTCCCACCATAACCATGGCCAGTAAAAAAGAGCACACTCTTTTTCAACTGATGAAGGCTATCCATACAAAGAGTCTCTTCAGGGTTCATGATAGCAGATCTGCATTGTTGTCTGGTTGGATGGAAGATCCTGCGGTTTACTATAAACGTTTTTCTATATGGCCAGAAGCTGTGAAAGCAACAGAGTCTCTTACGAAGTGTTGTACTTTCAGAGGGCCATCACCTGAAATAGTTATGCCTCCGTGGAAAGAAAATGCGTTGGGGGCAGCTGTGGCGTTACGGGAATCTGCTTATAAAGGGGCGTGTCTTCGTTACGGGACCGATCTTTCTGAAGCGGTGGTGGAACGTTTGGAGAAAGAGCTGCGAGTGATTGATTCCATGGGGTTTTCTTCCTACTTTCTTGTTGTGCGGGATATTGTCTGTCAAAGCATTGAGGGAAGAAGAGAACATTCTTCACGTATATGCGGGCGTGGATCAGGTGCAGCTTCTCTTGTGGCCTATTGCCTTGAAATTACAAATGTCTGCCCTCTAAAGCATAATCTCTATTTTGAACGATTTTTAAATCCTGGACGCACCGATCCACCTGATATCGATATTGATTTTTCCTGGGATGAACGAGATACTGTTCTTGATCAGGTGCTTCAGAAATATGGCAGCCATGCGGCCATGGTTTCGACCATAATTCGCTTTCAATCGCGTATGGCTATTCGGGAGACAGCCAGGGCTTTTGGGTTGTCGGCAGAAGAAATTAAAGAAGTAAGCCGATTGAGCAGGTTGCCAGGAGCAAAAGGAAAAGATCTTCCTGCACCCTGGCCCATGATAATAAAACTTGCTTCTGCCTTAACGGGTGTTCCACGTCATATGTCCGTTCATCCTGGAGGAGTGATTATAACCCCTGGCCCTGTCAGTAATTATGTTCCGGTGGAAATTTCAGCCAAGGGTGTTCCGATTATTCAGTGGGATAAAGATGGCGCAGAGGCAGGTGGGCTCGTGAAGATTGATCTTCTTGGAAATCGCAGTCTTGGGGTGATAAGGGATTGCATAGCATCTCTTGGCAACAGCGGCCGCAGTTTTGAAGAGGAATATTGGCAACCGGAAGAGGATCTACCAACAAAGCGAGCAGTGGCAGCAGGAAAAACCATGGGTTGCTTTTATATCGAGAGTCCAGCGATGCGTCTTTTACAACAGAGAGCTGGAAGTGGTGATTTTGAACAGTTGGTGCTGCAATCATCCATTATTCGTCCTGCGGCCAATGATTTTGTTCGTGAGTATATACGGCGGCTTCATGGTGGGGACTGGCAGCATCTCCATCCACAACTGGCAACGGTACTGGATGAAACATTTGGCCTTATGGTTTATCAGGAGGATGTTTCACGGGTGGCTGTTGCGATGGCAGGATTTAGTCATGCGCAGGCAGATGGGTTGCGCAAAGTGATGTCAAAAAAAGATAAGATTCTTCGTTTACGGGATTACTGCGCAGAATTTAAGAAGGGCTGTGCAGAGAGGGGAGTGAGTGAGGAAATACGTGAGAAGTTATGGGACATGATGATGAGCTTTGACGGTTATTCATTTTGCAAACCACATTCTGCATCCTATGCCAGGGTGTCGTATCAGGCGGCATATTTGAAAACGCATTATCCGGCAGAGTTTATGGCTGCGGTAATTTCTAACCAGGGGGGATATTATTCTACTTTTGCCTACGTTTCAGAGGCAAAACGAATGGGTGTGGAAATATTACCTCCCTGTGTAAATAACAGTTATATTCGATGGAATGCTAAAGAAACAAAGAGTATTCGAGTTGGTCTGATGGCTGTGAAGAAATTGTCGATGGGAACAATAGAGAGGATTTTGTATTGTAGAGAAGAACAAAAATTTGTTTCAAATGTTGATTTCTGGCAGCGTGTTCAGCCCAAAAAAGATGAATGTCGAGCCTTGATACTGGCTGGTGCAATGGATGGGTTGAATACACAAAAAGGACAAAACAGAAGTCGTCTGTTTTGGGAGTTTTTTCAGTTCAGATGCCTGGCAAAAACACAAAAGAGCAGTCCGCTTTTTGGCGTGCAACTTCCCCCTGCCCCGGATCTCTCATCATTTACTCAACATGAATTACTGAAACAGGAATATGAAGTACTTGGTTTTCTCTGTGATACACATCCTCTTCTTCTTTGTGCTGGGCAGTTGTGTGGACGGATAAGGGCATCTGAGATGAAAGGGTATATTGGAAAACAGATACGTTTCGCCGGATGGTTACTCAGTGGCAAGCTGGTTTCAACAAAAACCGGAGAAGTAATGGAGTTTTTAACCTTTGAAGATGAGACAGGAGTGGTTGAAACAACATTTTTTCCACGTGTGTATCGTCGTAGCGCTGCGATCCTGTCTTCAGGAGGAGCATTTATGTTGCAGGGAAAGGTGGAAGAAGAGTACGGGGCAGTGACGTTGACGGTGAACGGTGTACGGAAATTAGAAACAGCTTCCGTTCATTAAAGATCGGCAATGAGTTCTATGTCAGTACCCATTGCTTCTGTTTTCTGATTTATGGCAACTTTTTTCTGGAAACCATAGGTGACCAGTCGTTTGATATCTGACCACATGGTCTCGCTTCCCATGATGGCTACGATGATTTCATCCTTTCCACGCTTGAATTTCCCAACGTAGGTCTGTCTGGCTGCATTTGTATATCCAGTTTTACCGCCGAGGGTTCCTTTGACCTGCCATAGGGCTTTATTGTGGCTACGCAGAAGCTTGCCTTCAGTTGTGCGTGCTTTCACACGTTTCATTCTTGAGGAAAATTCAGGATCATTCATGGCATGACGAAAAATAGTGGCCAGATCACGTGCTGTGGATTTTTGTCCTTTTGCAGTGAGGCCAGTTGCCGTTTTACAAACTGTATTGTTTGCACCCCAGAGATTTGCCCGAAGGGTCATCATTTTGGCGAAATCTTTTTCATTTCCGGCAATTCTTTCGGCAAGGGCAACACTGGCGTCATTTGCTGAGGCAAGGAGCACTGCATTAATAAGATCGTTTGCCTGGTATTTTTTCTTTTGATCAAGATACACTTTGGAACGAGGCTGTCTGGCTGCTTTCCTGCTCACAGAAACGGTCTCTGACTTTGTGAGTGATTTCATGGCAATCATTCCGGTGAGGACCTTTATGGTGGAGGCAGGCTGTCTCTGTTTGTCAGGATTTCTGGAGTAGAGTGTCTTTCCGTTTACGGCATCAATAATAATTGCCGCCCGTGACGATATTTTCCGGTTGAGTCGTTTAGTAGTTGCAGCTGTAACAAGAGGTCCTATACGTTTCTTTATGTGATGGATGTTGCCAACCTGACCCAGTGTTACCATGGCGGGTCTGGGAGGAATTTTCACTGTACGGGAAGCTGATGCTTTTGATACCGTAGTCTGTACTGGGGGAGCAGAGGCACTTTTTGCTGTTTTCCACTTGGCGACATCATTGAAAACAGGGACTCCTGCTTTACACTCGACGGTACCCGAAATGCTAAGAGAGAAGAGGGCTAATGCAATGATAAAAGAATATGAACGCAGTGTGTTTATCATAAAGTTTCAGGTGAAAGATTATCAAAAGAACGTGTTTGACTATTTCAAATGGGAAAAATGAGTATTCTGTCTTGTATAATCTGAGCCTTTACCTGTCAAGGTTATTCCGCTATATGGTGGAATAATAGCTAATTTTACGAGGTGAGGAGACTATTCTTATTCTTAATTGACCAAAAAACTTCTTTTAGGTACTATGTAGTATTTATTAAAAATAGGAACTATACGATTAAATTTGCTTACCATGAGGTGTTTCATGCCGGAATCGAATGATGTACGGATGACCTTAAATTATATACTTGATAACAGTGTTAAACGATATGAAGATCTTCCAGCCATCGGAATGGCTGCAGGAGATTCTCTGACGTATCGTGAGTTTTACAATCGGATCATTGCCCTTGCTCACCAGCTTCTTAAAGAAGGGCTGAAAAAAGGTGATCGGGTGGCAATTTTATCTGAAAACTCACCCAATTGGGGAGTGGCTTATTTCGCCATTGTGCGTATAGGTGCGACGGCTGTTCCCATTCTTCCTGATCTGCCCGAAGCTGATGTGCATCATATTCTGAACGAAATGGAGGTACCTGTACTTTTTGTATCTCATCGCCAAATTGAGAAAGTTTATGAATTGAACCAGAAGTCATTGAGGAGAATTATCACACTTGATGATTCAGGTGCCACACAGGAAGTTGTTGAGGTGACATTCTTTTCGACATATCTAAAAAAAGCGATGGCTGATTTCGCCGTGGATGAGAGTAAGGAGGAGATTGTTTTTGAAGATGTGGGAGAAGACGATCTGGCTTCCATTCTGTATACTTCAGGAACGTCCGGGTATTCGAAAGCTGTTATGCTCAGTCATAAGAATCTCACTGCCAATGCTTACAGTGCGGCGAACATGATTAATACTGAGATTGGTAATGTTTTTTTGTCTGTTCTGCCCATGTCGCATACCTATGAATTTACTCTTGGATTTATTACTCCTCTGATTAAGGGTTGTAAGATTGCCTATGCCGGGAAAACGCCTACTCCGGCAATTCTACAACGACTCTGTGAACATGAAAAACCACAGATTATGTTTGTTGTACCGCTTATTATGGAGAAAATTTATAAAAAGCGTGTTCTTCCTCAAATTGAAAAAAGTCTTTTACTCTCAACCCTGTGCCGCTTTGCGTTTGGTCGAAAGTTTGTCTATAAAAAAATTGGAGCAAAGCTGGTAGCATTTTTTGGAGGACAGTTGGAGCTTATGGGTATAGGCGGGGCTGCTTTGAATCCAGAAGTTGAAAAATTTTTAAAAGAAGCTGAGTTTCCCTATTTAATAGGATATGGCCTGACTGAATCTGCTCCAATTCTTGCGGGTGGTCCGGTGGGAGATCCCACCATCGCCGTTGGGTCAACCGGGAAACCTTTTCAGGGAGTTAAAATCAAAATTGTCGATCCAGATCTTAAGAGTGGAGTCGGTGATATTTATGGATGCGGACCCAATATTATGCTCGGGTATTACGGTGATCCTGATGCTACCGCAGAAGCTATCACAGAGGATGGCTGGTTGATTACCGGTGACCTTGGATCTATTGATGAAGTCGGAAATCTACATATTCGTGGTCGCTCTAAAAATGTTATTGTTATGGCCAATGGGGAAAATGTGTATCCGGAACCCATCGAACATAAAATTAATGTGTATACCTGGGTGGTTGAATCTCTTATCGTTGAAAATAATGGTAAACTTGATGCCTGGATATACCCGGACTATGAGTTTATTGATGAAATGACGGAGGGACAATCTCGGGTTAAACGACGTGAATATATCGATAAGCTTTGTGCAACCCTGCGAAAGGAAGTGAATAAACAGGTGTCTCCTGCTTCACGTCTGGCTCGAATTGTGGAAAGACGGGAACCTTTTATAAAAACTGCAACTCATAAAATTAAACGTTATCTGTATAGCGGAGACTGATTATACTGTATAACATTGTACTCATTAACTGATCCGTAATTTCATTTATGGAAATCCGGAAAAACTATTTTTTACAAAGGAGAAAAGATGAAAAAGAGAATTTCCTTACTGGCTCTGAGTTCTATTTTGATTGCTGGAACTGCCATGGCGTCGGGATATCGTATCCCTGAACAATCCGTTGATTCAGTGGCAAAAGCTGGAGCCTATATTGCGTCTGCAAACCATGCTGACGCCGCTTATTATAACCCTGCCAATATGTCATGGTTACAGAATGAAGGCTGGCTTTTTGAAGGATCTCTGACCTATATCCATTTAACATCTGTCAGCTATGACGATAATCGTTCGTCTTCGTTGGACGGTAGTTCCGAGACTGAAAACTTTCTTCTTCCCACGTTCTTTCTGGTATCACCTGATATGAATAATTTTCGTATCGGTGTTTCAGCTATTGCGCCATATGGTTTGTCAAAACGTTGGGAAGACCCTTACCAAAGAAGTACTGCCCAGGAATATACTCTTAATGTTTATGAGCTTAATCCAACTGTATCGTATGCCGTTAGCGATATGTTTTCACTTGCTGGTGGTGTTCGTATGATCTATAGCTCAGCAGAGGTTTCCAACCACGCAGAGCAGTCAAGTGGAGTAGTCTTTTACCGCTATCTTGAAGGTGATGCAATGGAATGGGGATATAATCTTGCCGCATCACTTCGTCCCAACAAAGACATGAATATCTCAATGACCTATCGTTCAAATGTCGATTTGGGACTTGAAGGTGATGCCAGAATGGGAACAAATTATCCTTCCACATATGTTATGAATGTGGAAGCCGATGTTGATCTCCCTGCTCCTGCAGTATTGACTCTTTCTTTGGCGTACACCTTTGGTCCGACCACTATTGATTTGACCTGGGATAGGACTTTCTGGTCAGAATACGAAAGCATTGATATCGGGTATGTAACCTCTGTTACACATCCAGTGTTGAGTGCTGCATATGGCGTCCCAATTTCAAAAGATTGGGAAGATACTGATGCCTATCGTATAGGTCTTTCCTATGTCCTTAATGATCAGGTTACTCTGATGGCCGGTTTTGGGTATGATGAGACACCTATCCCGGATGAAACCCTTGGGTTTGAACTTCCCGGTAGTGCTGCCTGGCTCTATTCCCTGGGTGTTCGATATCGTGTAAGCGATGTTATGGAAGTTGGGGTGGGATACCTGTATGACTATAAAGAAGAGCGTGAAATTGTTCAGGGTACTGAAATGACAGATATTAATGGTGAATTCACCGATGCTGCGGCGCATATGTTGAGCGTTGGACTCAGTTACGAGTTCTAGGCGTCTGGAGAAAATGTGTAGCATTTTTGAGCCCCCTGCTGACATGTGTTGGCAGGGGGCTTCTTTGTTTTACAGGAACAGTTGTTGAGGATTAAAATCCATGCGCATATGGAAAACAGTTATCATTCTGCTGCTCTTGCCCTGTGTTCTATTGGTGGCGATACGATTTTTCTATCTTGATCAGACAACAGACTTCCTTCTTCAGAAACTTGGAGCATATGGCACCACTGTTCGTGGCCTGAATATTAGTTTTAAGGAGATGACAATTGATGAGTTGACGACCGTGTGGGAGTCATCGGAGGGTGACACCGTGGAAGCCATACTCCACAATGTCTCTTTTCAATACGATATGCAGGGACTGCTGACAACAGGAAAGGGGAAGCTGCTTGATATTAAGAATATGGATCTAACCTTATCTCGGTTAGGCAAGACATCGGGTAAAGCAATTGAGTTTCCTGAAGAGATTATCCTGCTTAAAGACGATCTGCGTAGACGTATTCCACCGGAGCGAATTCAAATTGCACAAGTTGCACTTCATGGTGATTTTCCGCCACAAATTAGTGGGAAAAAAATTCAATTTGAAGCTGTTATCAAGGATATCACACTTGATCTATCTGCGACAATTGAAGCCTCGGCGGATACTGTGTTGCTTGTTACGTTACGAAGTCCGGATTCATCTCATGCTGAAGCAACACTGAGTGTGTGGAAGGACAATAGTGAAGATGCTCAAATGAGTATGGCCGTGAGTCCTGAGGAATTTACCGGAGAAGGAAAGCTGCATCTGGAAATGATTAATGCTCTGTTTCGTCAAGGAGCTGAACCAAGGCAAAGCGTGCCTGTCAGTGGCCTCTTATCAGTAAGTGTGTCAATCCCACTAAAAAGACCTGAGAGAGCAATTGTAGCAACGCTAAGTGTTACGGATTTTGTCGGGCAAGGGGGCAGCGCTTCTTCCCTTCGATTTGAATTCGCAGGACTGTTGTCACAAAAAGGATTTCAACTGGAACAGGGGTCAAGGGTTCTGGCAGAACAGGTGCGTTTTGGAGAAACAGAGATTGCAGCCTTTTCCTTGGATGTCGCAGGGGATCTGAAACAG
>DAOWDZ010000249.1 GCA_030638765.1 Desulfocapsa sp. | reverse complement strand
TATGTTTTTCAGAGGTACTTATCCCAAAGTTTTTGTCTCCTGTTTTGTTTTCTCTGTATTTCCTGTGGCCCTGTTGTAAAGTATCCTTCATCTGCCCTTGAATTTGAGGCCAGCAAGGCGAACTATCCCAGTAAGGAATACTTGATTAAAGTGGGCGATCGACTTGAAGTTAAATTTTTCAAAAATCCTGAGCTTAATGAGCTTGTTCAAGTACGACCTGATGGGCGTATTTCAATCCAGTTAGCCCATGATGTCAAGGCTGCAGGCACCACCCCCAAATCTCTCACAGATGCGCTCACCGCCAAATACGAGGCAGAACTTAAAAATCCACAAATTACGGTACTGCTCCGTTCATTCAGTCAGCAGAATGTTTTTATAAATGGGGAAGTATACAGACCCTTGCTCATTCCTTTGGAAGGGTACCTCACAGCCTTACAGGGGATTTCGTTGGCTGGCGGTTTTTTAGATACTGCTCGTATGGATGAGGTCGTGCTTATTCGACGTACTCCAGACCAGCCTCCGCAGGTTTTTCAATTGAATCTTGCCAAGGTTATAGATGGCAGTGATACTTCCCAGGATATCCAACTCACTCCGCAAGATATTGTCTTTGTACCGAAGAGCAGTATCGCCGATATCGACCTTTGGATTGATCAATATATCCGTCAGACTATTCCGCTCCTTGATGTAAGTGCCAACGTAAATTTTGTTGTTCAGTAGCCATATTTGTTAGCGTATTCAGGAAGATAACGAGCTGTTTTCCTGACGTAAATTTTTCAAACAAAGAGCTATGAAAAATTCAATTAATCTTCGTTACATTCTTCATGTCCTGTTCAAATATAAGTACCACAGTCTGGCCATGCTCTTGGCAACTCTCGCTACAATTGTCATTGCCACTTTTTTTGTTGCACCGATCTATGAGGCATCTTCAACCCTGTTAATTAAGTTTGGCAGACAATATGAATATCTGCCCGGGGTCGGAACTGGCCGGGGGTCAGCTGGTTACTACAATCGCGAAGGAATAATCAATACGGAGATTCAGATTTTATTAAGTCGTGACTTGCTTGAGAAAACATGTAAGGCAATAGGAAGTGGGAAACTCTACCCTGAATTACTGAAGAACAAATCTTTATCAGAAGATGCAGTACTAGAGGCAGCGGTGGATTTGTTTTCTGAGGATTTATCTGTTGTTGGCAGTAATAAATCAAATATTCTGCATATCTCATTTGAGCACGTCGACCCTGCTATTACTGTCAAGGCGGTAAATTTACTGGTTACTTTGTTTACGGTAAAACATGTTCAGACCTTTAGTGATCCTCAGGTGAATCAGTTTCTGGAGGAAAAAGTTACTTTTTACCAAAAGCGCCTGAAGCAGTCTTCAGATCAACTTCAGTCATTTAAGCATGAAACGAAAACTTTCGATTTTAAAACACAGATTAAATTGTTGCTTGAGGAGCGGGCGAACTTATCTGCACTCTATAGAAAATCGAAAAGCCAGTTGGCCAAATACCGAAAAAAACTCCAATCTATGGAGTTACAGCATGGTTTAATGTCAGAATCAATCCCTCTATTTACAGAGACAAGTGAAAAGTCGATTATCAATAATATAAAATCACAACTATTGGATCTGCAGCTTACGGAAAAAGAATTGTTGTTGAAGTACGATACGAGCAACCCTAAGGTTAAAAATCTTAGGGAACGCATTAATCTTGTAAAACAGTATGTCAAGGAACAGGAAACGAGTCAACAGGCCAATGTACGAGTTGGAAAGAGTGAAGTATATCAGGATATTCAGAGAGGTATTATTCTTACGAAGGCTGAAATGCAGTCTCAGGAAGCCGAAAGCGCTGTTCTGGGAAGTCAGTTACAAACGCTTGACAAAACACTTTCAAACCTTTCCCAAGGTGAAGAAGAGCTTAACAGGATTACCAGGGAATTTCGAATTGATAAGAAAAATTATAATATTTATCAAAGTAAATTAGAGGAATCGCGTATTTCCACAGAAATGGACCGGCAGAAAATGACCAACATTAAGGTCGTTGAACCTGCATTATTACCTTTTAAGCCCATTAAACCAGACAAAAAGCTAAATCTCACTATAGGCGCCATCCTTGGTGTTTTCTTCGCTGTAGTAATTGCTTTTTTTTATGAATACATCAATCAAGGACTTTATACAGCAGAAAGTGTGAAAAGGAGACTTGGATTATCCCTTCTTACAACTCTGTTTTACAGAGAGAAGATTACTTCAGCGGTAACAGATTCTGGTGTGAAGGGGTCAGCTGAACTGGCCTCAGTTGAAACCACTCTTGATACAGTTGGTAAAACTGGTGCTGACGGGCAAATGATAGGTCTCTTCCATACAATGATCTCCCAGATTCAGAATAAAGAAAAGAAAGTTATCCAATTTATTGGAGCGGGTAAAGGGGAAGGGACGAGCACCATAAGTCGCAATTTCGCACGGGTAACTGCAAGTGTTTTTGATAGATCGATCCTGTTGATTAGTTCTGATCTGATGCTGCCTGTAGAAGGTGAAGTGGTTGGAGGGGAGACTGTGACCATTGATGAGCTGATAAATAGTGAACAGCCAGTGGAGAACTGTTTTAGAAAATCATGTGATGAAGGTGTGTGGTTATGTCCTGCCTCATTATTTGATAAATCATTATCTGCTCTTTTTAGCTCTAAGAGAAATGATCCATTTCTCGAAAAACTTAAAGACCAGTTTGATATGATTATTATTGACTCACAGCCTCTCAGTGTCTCTCAGGATGGACTGGCTGTCGCCCGTGAGGTAGACGGGATTATTTTGGTAATAGAGTCTGAAAAAACCAGATGGCCGGTGGCAAATGACCTTAGGGATAGGTTGAGCAAGGTGAATGGCACAATATTGGGAATCATCTTAAATAAACAAAAAACGTATATTCCATCTTGTGTTTATAGGCTTTTGTAAAAAAAGAATAGTTCACAGAGGGTAGCAATTTACCCTCTAGTGCTGCCTGTTAAAAACTGGTATTTTTCCTTTGCAACACTTTAAAAGGCGGATTCTTTTATTACTTATTAGTGTTGTCGCTTTTTATAGCCTTGACTCATTATGGCTGTGGTGTGGAGAAGATGTCGCTGGTCAAAGAATGCTTGTCAAGTTGTGCAGTGGATTCTCTGCTTTAGCAGTGTTTTTTGTGCCATTTACTACTCGGTTTTTTCAAAGAGTAGCATTGCTTCTGTCCCTTGCGGTCTATCTGGCTGGCATGATGCTTGTTGCGAGTAGTGGGACTTTTTTTCTAATCAG
>DAOWDZ010000198.1 GCA_030638765.1 Desulfocapsa sp. | reverse complement strand
TGTTGCAAAGAGTGATCTTTCTATAAAAATCCAGGATATAGAAAACCTTGGTGACATAAATATTAAAACAGAAGTTGATAATTGTGTTGAAGCACTGGCAGAAAAAGGAATGGATACTTTTATGTTAGATGTTGCTCATCCTGATTTGAAAATTCCAGCTATCTACACCATTATTCCGGGAGCTCATTTCCGTGAACGATCAATGATACATGACGTTGGTCTTTTTGCCTCAAAGCTTCTTCTGGAAAGAGTCAGTGATCCGAATATTCTTGACGAAAGACTGGCAAGACTGGAGGGTCTGATTCCTGAGGCGTATTATCTTGATTTTTACAGGGGTAAAAATCTTTATGAAAATGGTCAGGCAGAAATTGCACTACTTCATTTTAATAAAGCCCTGCAACTTGATCCTGAGCAGGAAGATCTTCCATATGTGTATTCCTACATGGGCTTATGCCTAAGAGATCTTGGTAAGTATAATGAGGCTCTTGTTATACTTCAAAAAGGTTTGGACGAAGATCTGGAAAGGCCGGATATTCATAACACCATGGGAGTCTGTTTTTTTAAACAGGAAGACTATACACAGGCTGTAAAGAGTTTTGAAAAGGCAGTTGAACTTAATCCTTCATCTTCCATGGATTATGCCAATCTCGGAGTTAATCATCGAAAGCTTGGTAATAATGATGAGGCCATCCATTTTCTAACTCTTGCATTGTCTCTTGATCCTGATATTGAGTTTGCTCAGCAGCAGCTCGCAGAGTTGTTAAGTGATTAGAGACATGGTGATGACTAAATTATATTCTCAAACTGTTTGTGAGGTTTGCTATGTTTTCTAAAGCTTCTTTGCTTGAACAAAATCCTGAAAGGATACTGGTCCGTGCTACTAACTGGATTGGTGACGCAGTGATGACCACTCCTGCTGTATATACTATCAGGAAAAACTTTCCGGATGCTGAAATCACCATGCTTGCTGTTCCCTGGATTGCTGATATCTTCAGTATGAGTCCCGACGTCGACCAAATCATTAGTTACGATAAAAAAGATCTCTACGAAGGAAAAATTAAGGGCCCGTTAAAGCTCGCTAAAGATCTTAAAAAAATGAACTTTGATGCTGCTATTCTTCTTCAAAACGCATTCGAGGCAGCATTTGTTGTAAAGATGGCTGGTATCCCGATCCGTGCCGGATATAATCGTGATGGCAGGGGAGTGCTTCTCACTCATGGCGTAACAATAAGCGATGAAATCAAAAAGAAACATCAAGTCCACTACTATCAGGATATCCTGACACAACTTGGATTAAATATCGGGCCTGATCATTTACGATTGCCTCTCACCGATGAGTTGAAATTGTGGGCAAGAAGCTTTGTCGATTTCTTTTGCTACCACGGTCATGTTTCGATGTTTGATGATGTTGATAAAATAGAAGATGTTCCTGGAAATCTTGAATTAAAAGCGATCAGAAATAGTGATGATTTCGTTCCTGTTATCGGTTTTAATCCTGGTGCTGCTTTTGGACCAGCCAAACGGTGGCCTGTTGAAAAGTTCTCTCAACTAGCCGCAATAATATCTCATAAATACGCAGAAACAGGTTGTCTCATAATGGTGTTTGGAACGGATGTTGACACAAAGGCTGCTCAGGAAATCCGAGAGTTTTCAATACACACTCCAAATCATGTCCTCGATATGACAGGGAAGACCAGTCTGAAACAAGCCATGGCACTCATTGATTGCTGTGATGCATTTGTAACAAATGATTCAGGACTTATGCATGTGGCAGCTGGACTTGGAACGCCTAGTGTCGCAATATTTGGTTCAACTGACCATATTGCCACCGGGCCCTATTCAAAAAATTCTATCATTGTTCGCCGTGAAATGGAATGCAGTCCATGTATGCAGACACATTGTCCTGAAGGTCATTTAAACTGTCTTGAGTCGATTAATTCCACAGATGTTTTCAAGGACCTTGAAAAATTGCTTTCCCAAAATCATCCTGACAAAAATTAAAGTATGATGACTGATAAAGATACAAAAGATGCTCCACGATCCGCTGTTTTTCTCGATCGTGATGGAACGATTAACGAACAGATGGGTTATATTAATCATACCTGCCGTTTCCAACTGCTGCCAGGTGCTGCTAAGGCCATAAAAAAACTCAATGATGCTGGGATTCCCGTTGTTGTAATAAGTAACCAGTCTGGTCTGGCACGTGGGTACTTTCCTGAAGAGCTTTTAGATGCGGTTCATGAAAAAATGAACAAACTACTTGCAGATGCCGGTGCTCATGTTGATGGGATTTACTATTGTCCGCATCACCCGGAGGCGAAGGAGGAACGTTACAGAGACACATGTAATTGCCGTAAACCAAAACCGGGATTGGTTCTTCAGGCGTCAAATGAGATGAATCTTAATCCTTCTAGTTCATACGTTGTAGGAGACAGGTGGTCTGATATTAAAACAGCTGCAAATTGCGGTGCCACATCTATTTTGGTACGAACAGGTTATGGCAGGGGAGACGAACAGTATATCGGTCCAACGCAGCAAATCCAACCTGATTTTAAAGCTGATGATCTTCTTGAAGCTGTAATCTGGATATTAGGTAGATAAAAAGGTAATCCCAATCACGGTTCACTGAAAGTTAAGTGGCATAAGGTATGCGCTTCTTTTTATTCATCATCAAGGATATAATGATTGGATAGTGCCACGTCGTGATATTGCCCTTGACGGATTTTGAAGGTATATCTATTTACATCTTATGTGAAGTACGATTCTCCATACGCCCCTTTATTGAAAATATTTACTGACTGGAAAACTCTGTTTGTATGATTTCCAAAGTGTATTTTAAAGAGAGCAACAGAAATGACCATTAAACAAAACTTTTTTGACAAAGATATACGGCTACCATCCCCTCCAGTGATTGCCTTGAAAATTCTTGAGGCAGTACGAGATGAAAATAATTCTTTTGATGAACTTGCAAAGATTATTTCTGTAGATCCAGCGCTCAGTATACGTATTCTTAATATTGCCAATTCTGTACTTTACGGATTGCCAAAACCCGTTAAGTCACTTTCTCAGGCCACAGCACTCATTGGTACTAATACATTAAAAAATATAGCTCTTTCCTTTGTGATTGTTCAGGAATTCCAAGATCCGGGCCAAGGCAGCTTTAACCTGGATCTTTTCTGGCGTAGAGCACTTACTACCGCTGTTGCAGCGGAAGTTCTTGTGGAAAGTATCTCATCTTTAAAGGAGGATGATATTTTTGTCTCTGCTTTACTGCAAGACATAGGGGTATTAATTCTTTTTCTGTCTAATCCTGATACGTACAATATGGTGCTCGATGAAAAACGTATAGGAAAAAAAAGTCTCTGCCAAATTGAAAAGGAACAATTTAAACATGATCATACCGAGATAGGTCATTATTTCCTTAACGCCTGGGGATTACCTGATTCCATCTGTGAGCCTATCCTTAATCACCATGCTGAGCATCTTGATAAAAGTTCAAACCAAGCAGGAATTGTATTAGGTGTAGCCGCTAAAATCTCATCAATTTATCATGGTAAACATTCCAATCGAAGCTCAATGACTGTGCGATCAGTTATGGCTCAGACCTGGGACTTCCCTAAAGAACAGGTAAATGCTTTAATCGACACAATAGGTGAAAAAGCCAGTGAAGTTATGGAACTTTTCTCAATTGATCCTGGAGAAATTAAACCCTTTTCACTTATTATGCAGGAAGCCATAGATGAGCTGGGACGCCTTAATCTCTCCTATGAGGAAATTGTTATTGAACTCAAGCAGGCCAAGCTTAACGCTGAACAACTTTCTCTTGAGTTAAAAAAATCAAACGATAGCCTTCGTAACCTTGCATTTCGTGATGGACTCACTGGCTTGTATAATCATCGCTATTTCCAGGAAACACTTGAGTCTGAGCTAAAGCGGGCTTCACGCTATAAACATCCCATTTCTCTGTTATTGATGGATATTGATTTCTTCAAAACAGTAAATGACAATCATGGTCACCCGGCAGGAGATCATGTGCTGAAAGAAGTGAGTCGTGTAATTGTCAATTTAGTTCGTAAGTGTGATACTGTTGCGCGCTACGGTGGAGAAGAATTTACTGTTATTTTACCGGAAAGTGGTATTACCGGTGCAAAAATTCTGGCCCAGCGTTTGCGCAGAGGTATTGAACAGGAACAGTTCGAATATAATGGAAAGAAAATCCCCATTACTATCAGTATAGGACTAGCCACAGTTGAAATAAGTAAGGAGGAAATAAATCGCAATCTCCTTATTGAACAGAGTGATCAACTCCTTTATAAAGCTAAGCAAAATGGACGAAACAGGGTGGAGTCCGGAGTTGTTTGATCAGTAGCATGTGTTTGCTAGGGGCTTGTCCGAGAATGCCCTTTTTCCCAAACTCTTCGGAATTGTCAAAAAATAATGCTCGCAATATCGAATATATGGCTGCGCTTATTTTTAGAAAATTCCTCGATTTTAACCAAAATGCCTATTCTCGGACAAGCTCCTAGTCAAGTGAATACATAATCATTTAGAAAAAGAAAGCCTGACATTATTACTGTCCATTAATGCATCTGCACCGTGGGGAAGGGTAATGTTATTCTTACCGTGGCCTATCGGGAAATTTCCCCACACAGGCATTCCAGCAGATTCTGTTAGCTCAAGCAGTCGTTTCCATATCTCTTCGTGAAAGCGTATCTTCTCCAGACTGTCCATTTCGTCACTGATTGAAAAATCTCCTAAAATAATTCCTGCAGGTTGGTTTAGTTTCCCACAATGCCAGAGTTGAGTAAGCATTCTGTCTAACTTATAAAGCGGTTCTCCAACGTCTTCCAGGAAAAGGATAGTCGCGCTCCAGTCATTATCAGTAGAAGTGAAAAGAATACTTAAGAGGCTGCATAAATTACCGCCTATGAGCTTTCCTTGAACTGGTGGTCCATCCCGTAATACTTCAATATGTCTGTCTGTTATTGCTTTATCCCAATTACCGGTAAGACTGGCATAGAAACGCTGCAGACTGTCATTGGTTATGGTTGAAAGGCTGGTGAGCATAGGGCCATGAAGAGATATGAGATCGTTGGTTTGGTAGAGAGCGCTATGAAGTATGGTTATATCTGAAAAACCTATGAGAAGTTTGTTTTCTTTTTGTATCTCTTCCGGATCTAAAAAGGGCAGAAGTCGTAGAGCTCCAAAGCCGCCACGAAGGGATAAAAGTGCGGAAATTTCAGGATCGGCCCACATTTTATGGAATTCATGCGCACGGTTTTTATCGGTGTCAGACAGGTAACCTGTCCCAGGCCAAAGATCACGAGGAATTCGTATTTCAAAGCCCATTGCCTGAAGAATGGCAATACCTTGCTTGAGTTGAACTGTATCTTGAACCTGCCCTGCAGGTGCAATGATGCCTATACAGTCTCCAGGTTGAAGTGCTTTTGGAAAACGATCTTTATTTTTCATACTGTTTATGGAAAAGTAAGTGTAAGCCATGGATTGTGAGCATGGTGTCAACCTCTTCAATGTATTTTGAAAAAGGTGCTATCAAATGCGCCATGCCACCAGTTGCCAGCACTTTCATTGGTTCATCAGCAGGACAGAGTTCTTTGCTGATTTTCTCTGTAAGTCCATCAACAAGTGCTCCATAGCCATGTAGAATTCCACTTTTCATAGCATCGACCGTGTTCGTTCCAATCACTTGTGGTGGCGGAGTGGACACGTCAATTCGTGGAAGTTTCGCTGTGCGCGATGAGAGGGCATCTAAAGAAATTGCAATGCCAGGGAGAATAGCTCCGCCAAGATACTCACATTTTGCAGAAACACAGTCAAATGTTATAG
>DAOWDZ010000220.1 GCA_030638765.1 Desulfocapsa sp. | reverse complement strand
TTATCGAAATGTTCTCTGGTGTGCTTAATTCCACCTTGAATTATGGTATCTCGAAGCATCTTGTTTTCAAGATTTTCCTGAATGTTTTTAGCCATTATCTCAGGATCTGAAGGGGCGATAGTAATGCCACTTTTGTTATGCAAAAGAATTTCAGGAATTGCAGAAACAGTGGTTGAAAGACCAGGTACACCCATGGCGAGACTTTCCACCAGTACATTGGGGATACCGTCACGATCACCATTTTCTGCTATTTCACAGGCCAGCACAAACAGATCACTCTCCTCAAACTGTTTGAGTACCTCTTTGTGGGTTCTGGTGCCCAGACATTGACAACAGTCGCTAAGCGTAAGTTCTGAGATAAGTTGAAGGATCTTCTCCTTATCGTCACCGTCCCCGATCAGAGTATGTTTAAAAGGAAGGTTCTGATCCTTTAGAATTCGAAGGGCTTTGTACAGTGTCGGCAAACCTTTCTTTTCTGTCATTCGTGCCACTGTTAGAAGCTTATATGGCGGTGCACATTCAGTATGATCCGTGTCGGGAGAAAAAAGTTTCAGGTCAATTCCATGATAGATACAGTGAATGGGAGTGTCCAGGCCGTCTGCAATATCTTCAAGGTATCTGCGGTTGTAGTCAGTGCAGGTGATAACAAATTCAGCTAGCCGAATTTTCTCACGGAGCTGTTTCTTATTTGATGTGTAGATATCCTTTGCATGGGCGGTAAAACTGAAAGTTCTTCCGGAAAAAAGTGCAGCAAACATGGTTACTGATGTGGGTGAGTGAGCAAAATGACCATGAAGGTGAGTCAGGGCGGTATCGTTTAACAAGTGGTGATTGGTAAGATATCCCGCCTGAAGCAAATGTTTAAATGTAGCAAGTTTAGCAGTTCGTTTGTAGCGCCTGTGGGCAAGTCCAAGCCCATGTTTGAAAAGTGCCGGGCGTTTGATAGCCAGGAAAATATTGGGTAGGAGCAGGCGCGGGAAGTCGAGTAATAATTCAGTGGGAAGATAGTCAACCTGCGCTCTGATCTGCTTAACTGAATCGTGACAGAAATCTTCCCGTGGGTGACGCATGGGGAAGAGCCGCATCTTAAATCCAAGTTGTTCAAGAATTAGTATTTCATTTGAAATAAACGTCTCTGAAATACGCGGGTAACCTTTAAGGATATATCCAAGCGTTGAGGAAGGAATGGGCGCATTCATGAGATATCTCTGAAATAGTCGATTCTATCTCGCATAGTGTCCAGGCCGGAAAGCTGGAAGTCTGCCATATTCCGTTTGTATTCTGCACTTTTTTTGAGGATAGTCATTATTTTATCCCGAAGGAGTTGTGCTGAGACTTCTGACCAGGGCAAATGATCGATAAGGCCCTGTTTGGTTAACTTTTGTGCACGGATCAGCTGCTCTTTTCGCGGTGTTTCTCTCGGGATAATAAGAGAGGGAGTTTGCTGACTGAGGATTTCACAGATCGTGTTATAGCCGCCCATGGAAATAACAAGATCAGCAGCCCCAATTAACTGTTCCAGGCGTGGATGAAACGGCTGTGATTTTATGCCATACTGCTTTGCTTTTTTCCTGATATGCTCCCGACTGGATTTTGGCATAAACGGGCCGGTAATCATCAGGGATTTGAATGGAAGAGAGGTCGGAAAGAAATCATGCATGGAGAGGTAGTGGTCAAGAAGTTCACAACCGTCTCCACCACCTCCTGCAGTGACAAGAATAAATATGTCATCATCAAGGATTCGGTATCGCCTCCTTATTTTCTCTCGGCCACTTTTGGTGTTTTGTTTCCGTGGAATGTATCCGGTAAAGCATATTTTTGGTTCAAGTGAATGTGGTATTTTGTATTCGAGGATTGGATCGTAGATTTTCTGGTTTCCGTAAATCCAGATTTCATCATAGAGCTTATCGAGATAGTGATATACGTTTTTGTTCTTCCAGTCGTTACATACAACGGATGACTCATCGAGTATGTCTCGGAGACCTAGAATTGTTTTAGTATCAGGTAAATGTTTACGAATCCATTTCAGGGTGGGGAGTATTTCTTTCTTCAGGCCAAGAGGTTCTTTGTCAATAATAACGAGATCAGGTTTAAAAGCCTTTGTTGTGGCACTGATAATACTTTTTCTGATATGGAGTGCCTGATTGGGGTCAATGCGAATCGAGAGGGATTGGTATTCGTCATTAGTTTTTTTGATCATTCCCGGGATACGAACAAAATCGACCTGCTCAGGGAGTGTAAAACGACCGGCAATGGGTGATCCGGTGAGGATAAGAATATTCACTTCTTTGCCCGAAAGATGCCTGGCAATTGCCATGGAACGTCGGATATGTCCAAGCCCGTAGGTGTCATGGGAGTACATAAGAATATTGTATATGGGAGTTGAATCCATGTTGTTCATGTGTGGTCTTTGAGTATCTTATGAAATCTTTTGAAGTTTACGCAAATTCGTCGTTTTTTGCAAAGAATTTGGTGCAGGCGCTGATATCCCTTGTGGGTTGTTAGCTGTATAAGAGATATTAAAACCGAGTGTCTTTCAGTTTGTCAAGCTGAAGGTACTGTTTAAGGCTAAATGCAGGTTTTTTAAAATATGCCTTGAGTTCTGTGGAGGACATTTCCCTTCTATCGCCAATTTTTCTTGCCGGGACACCTGCCCATATTTCATAGGCGCCGGGGTTTTTAGTGAGGACAGAACCAGCGCCAAGTATAAAACCATCGGGGAGCACGGAGGCCTGCTAGAGCACGCTGGCCCTTACAGGAATCCACACATCCGTGCCAAGTTATTTGTCCTGCCAGATAACGCCATATTTTTCCTGAGTGGCAAGAAGTGGTTCTTTACCCTGGTGGCAATGGTCATGGGTGTATATTCGTGCTCTTGCTCCGATCATGCACCATGGACCGATATGGATGGAACCGGTATTGTCAAGAATTGAAAAGCGACTGATAACCACATTGGTTTCACTTCCCGCCGTTCCGAAAACTTCCGGCGAAAGAATGAGTTTTCCCTTGTGTATATTAGAGTGTGGTTTGCGGCGGCATTCCTTTAGCGATGTTTCAAGTTCCAGTTTCGTCTGTGAGGCACTTCGGAATCGCACGGGTCTTAGCCACTCTATGAGTATTTTTGAAAGGTGATGAAGGGATTGTTTCAGGAAGAAAGAGCTAGAAACTCATGGTTAATTTGTTGGTGATAACGGTGATCTCGTCAATATCAGTGTAGCTGCTGCTTTCCTTGAAGAGCTCACCTGTATCCATATATCCAAAATGAACTTCATAGGCAAACTTATCCAGAAATTTGTAAGCGACCCCAAGTCCAACTTCCCAACCGATACGGTCGGTGTATTCAAGGTTCGTTTCTTCGAGGGTGTCTGTCAAACCTATCGAGCTGTGGATAGTAATTCCCTGTGTTGAAGCATATGCTGCTTGAATAGCAAAACCTTGGTAGTTATTTTTGTTAGTATCTATGTAGGAATTATTTAATGATACTTCTTCTCGATTGAGGACAGTTTTCATGGCCTCGGAAGAGATGAGAAGATTTTGGGAAGTGATATCTTCAGATTGAGCACTATTGGTGTATCCATCAGCGCTTCCATTACTGAGAGTGTATGCAAAGAGCTTGTACTTTCCGGTTTGCAAGCCTTTCTCTTCTGCATGCACAGTTGTGCTAAGGCTCAGGAGGAAAAGGATTAAGAATAGGGAAAATATACTTTTCATGTTCGTTATGGGTAGATTTGAATAGTACAAAAAATTTGATTACTCTGTAAAATTATGATTTTTTGCACCATAAGTCAAGGAGAAATTGTTTTCAGGCCTGCCTTTTTCTGAAGTATATATGGTATGGCAGGTTTGAGGGAATTTTTGAAGACATTGCTGATTGCCATGATGATGGAAGTGCAGTAGAATTGTCCTGCTATTTTAAATAATTGTTTCAGTGGTACTTCTATCGTTAAATCCTGAGCTATGCTGAAGTAGAAAAATATATAGAGGTTAGTGATGCGTGATTT
>DAOWDZ010000086.1 GCA_030638765.1 Desulfocapsa sp. | reverse complement strand
TGTCGAGGCTGCTGTTGATGGCATCTATATATGTGGTTTGGCACATGCGCCAAAACCGATTGAAGAAACCATTGTTCAGGCTCAGGCAGCTGCTGCTAAAGCTGCAATGCCTTTGGTTCAAGGAAGTGTAACTGTTGATCCTATTGTATCAAGTGTTGAACAGGACGATTGTATAGGGTGCGGAATCTGCACCAGCCTATGTCCTTATGGCGCTATAGTCATGGAAAAAGTTGGTAAAAAACGTAAAGCAAAAACTGTTTCTGCCTCCTGTAAAGCATGTGGAATCTGTGCTTCTCATTGTCCTACCTTTGCAATCTCCATGGGTGGATTTACAAATGAACAGCTGATTTGTCAGATTGAAGCATTTGGTAATAAATCTTCCGATGAAAAAGTGGAAGCCTGATATTTAAGTAAATTTTAGATTCTAAAAAGAAAGATATACGGAGAACATAATATGGCCGATAATTCATTCAGCCCTAAAATATTAGGGTTCCTCTGTAACTGGTGTTGTTATGCAGCAGCCGATGCAGCTGGAGTATCGCGGTTTCAATACCCGCCAAACCTGCGTACTGTTCGTGTAATGTGCACAGGAAGAGTTGATCCTTCTTTTGTTTTAAAAGGATTTTTAGAAGGAGCCGATGCTATCTTCACCGGCGGCTGACAACTCGGCGAATGTCATTACCAGGTTGGTAATTATGATGCGATGGGGATGGATTCACTTGTTAAAAAAGTGTTACGTGATGTAGGTATCCGAGAAGAACGATTTAGTCTTCAATGGGCATCTGCAGCTGAAGCACCACTTTTTGTTAAATTAATCACTGAATTTACTGAAACCATGAAGGATCTTGGTCCCATAGGTGAGGCTGAGGGATTGTCTAAGGAAGAGGTTCAGGAAAGAATTAAAAAAGCACTTGATGCAGTTTCGAGCCAAAAAGTTCGAATGAGTTTTGGAAATGCTTCCAAGGCAGTTCGTAAAGATGGTATCTGGACTGCTGAACATATTGATGGAATTATTAATACCAAAATGGAGAAATCTCTAGCATCATTGAGTAAATAAACCTTCTCCTGCTTGAAATAAAAAAAGCTCCGTACACCTTGTTAGAGGTGCGGAGCTTTTTATTTGTAATGTTATGTTAGGTTTAATGCTTTTTCGATATAGGAACACTGATTAAACAGATATTTGTATTATCTGTGCCTCTGCTTAAATTCAAATCACCTTGAAAAGTTTGAAGGAATTCTTTACAAAAATTCATATTATGCCATGGAGTTGTAGCTTCGCCATCCTTTTGTGATGATCTTGTCACATGGTTTGCCCCATTATCGATAATTTCAATTATTATAGTGTCGTTATTGTGAGTGTCGTTTTCAAGATGACTCATTGTAATTGTTTTGTTTTCTGGTAAAGATGGTTGGCCGGTAAATTTCTCATTTAACGCTATCCTGCTGTTTTGCAGAGCTGACAATATCACTAGTTGAATGTCACTTACGTGGTTTTTTATCATAAATGCAGGGTTGACTACATTCATTTTAAGGTCAATTTGTTCATTTTTAAATGTACTTTGGACAAGTACGGTGATGTCTTCAAAAAAGTCATCCATTGTCTGCATTTTTGCCTGACCATGTGCACTTCCACTTGTGAAGCTGATCATATTGGTCAATAGCTGCGACATTCTTTTCTCTTCAATATATAATTTTTGAACGAGTTGTTTTGAGTCTTCGTCCAAGTTGAAATCATCACTCAAATCCAAGATAGCCTGCGTATAATTAATGGCGCCATTAGAAAGGTTAGTCAATTCGTGGCTCAACCCACGTAAAAGGTGGCCAATTGAGCTGTATCTGTAAAGGTGTGTGAGTTCCTGATTGTCAGTACTTTTGTCTCCGTTTTTTGGAGCAACAGGAACTGATCCCAGGGTCTCAATGGTTTTATGAAGTGAGAAAAGAGTAATTGGTTCTTTATCATTCGGGGATAATGTTTTGCAGTAATGAATTATTGGAGAAGTTATGTATCGATTTATGATCAAAAGCATAAGACTCACAAGGGCGATAACCACTGAAAGTAAGCCAACATATGCTTTATGTAAACTCAGAAGCTGGGTTTGAGTATATCTACTGATGAGTTGATGGAAGCTATTCAGTTTCGAGTCTATTTTTCGTAATTGTGATGAGATTTTTAAAAGTTGGTCACCATTGTTACCATCAGAATTATTCTGAAGATTCCTGAGTGCAACGGTGATATTCACGAGATCTAACTGACTGACGAAATTCAATTTGAATTCTTCAGGAATAAGAATGTCATCAAGGATGTTTTGAAGTTGTGAATCCAGTCCCTGGATTTCTTTATTTATCTCTGATGTATTTAAAACTTTGTTGCTTAAGAGGGTTTCGTTGATATGTTCTTTGATTCCAGTAAACTGAAAGAGTAAATGCTGGCTGGAATCAACGAGTTTTTCGCAATGTTGAAAGAGGAAATACTGTTTAGTCGCAAAGAAAATAACAATAAACAGCAAGCCAATGGTAGCGATTGTAAAAAGAGAGAAAACACGTTTCAATGATATTGTTGAAAGAAAATCTCTCATTTAATGTCTCGCAGTAGGTTTGAAAGGAATGGCCACAGCGTCCCTGCAAGAGAAGCTGTGGCCTTTTTTAACATCTTAACCTTTATTTTTCACCCTGCCATCCATAAACGATTGGAAGACGATAAACGATGAAGCGGTAAGTAAGGAAATAGAGTGCGTATATTGTAACTGTAATCCATACTTCTTTCCAGTGTGGAATCTCCTGGTACATTTGCCAGTTATAACAAACAAGAGAAGTATTGAGACGATTCCAGATGATTCCTACAGCGGCTATGAAAGCACCGAATCTAATCAAGGTTACCCATTTATTTCTAATACCAAATGCAAACATAAACATAGGAAGAATTACGCCAATGCCGAGTTCAAGCATGTAGTAGCTACCCCATCCTGTGAGTAGATAAGACCATTCCTGATCATGAGCAACAGCAACAATCTTAATGATCAAATAGGTGATCATGGCATAGGATGCGCCTTTGGCAAGTCCAATGGTAATATAGTCAAGATTATCTTTAAATTCATCATCACAGCGCCACTTCATGTAATTTATACTCAGAGATCAAGGAACGATAACCGTTTAGAGACCACCGAAAAGCGATGAAACAAAAAGGTGGGTCCATTGAAAATTGACAGATAACCATAACGGATGAACTTTAGCAGGAGCATACGTAAATAGTGCACCAAGGGCACCTTGATGGAGCGTAGAAAGAATAATACCAGCTACGGTGAGTCCTAAGACGTATTTTCTGATAATACGTTTACCCTTAAGCCATCCAATCCATTCAAAAAAGGCTGGGAGAACTTCAGCAACTTGAACAGACAAATATGTTGCAACGTGCCAGGCAACGAGGAAAAGTACCGCGGCAGGCCCTAAAGAAACAAACATTGGATAGGGTAGACGCCAAGGCATTCCAAGGTCAATTTCTAGAAACAGTACAGCAAAGAAATATCCAAGAAGACCGTTTAATAGTGCTAAACGTTCAATGGCATGAAAATCTTTTCTGCCAAAGAGTTCAACAGTGGTGCCGAGCATAAAGCCTGAGGCTGAAAGTGGTACCATTCCAAAAAGTCCGAATCCAAGGAAAAGTCCCCAGGGATAGTCGTTGGATGCATGTGTGACCCAACCAAGACCAAAAGCATATCGTCCAAGAATAAGAGGTACACCGATAGCAAAAATAAAGATCATCAACCAGTTGACTGGATTTCTAAAAAACTGTTTTTTATAATCAGAGATGGTCAAACCAAGCCAGAGTTTTTCTTTGATAGTCCATTCTGAACCATCTTCTTTGAGATGGTTGACGATTGGAATTTCAGGCCTTTCTTTAGAAAAGAGTTTCATACCTGCTCCTCCTTCTCATCATTTTCTTTTTGTTTTTCGAGTTCGTTTGCTTATTCCATTTCAATTACTTTATCTTTGCGAGTGGAAAGAAGGTGGAATCCTACAAAGAGTCCAGGCCAGATTGTGAGTACCATTGGTACCATCGCAAGGAATTCTTTTACAGAATTAATAATTGGTTCATTTGGTACATGAGTGTCAAATCCTACTTTGTCGAAAGATACACTGGAAAGATACATCCATGCTGTACCACCAACCTCATGCTCACCATAAATATGATCTACATATTTACCAGGTGTTTCACGAATACGTTGACGTCCCATTTCTACACAATCCGTACGTTTTCCGAAGGTTAATGCTTCCTGTGGACATGCTTCAACACATGCGGGAGCTTTGCCGTCTTTTAAGCGTGTATCATAACAAAAAATACACTTCATTATTTTTGGATTGAATGCACTGGAATACTTGAATGTCGGTACATAGAATGGACATGCAATCATACAGGTTCTACAACCAACACAAACTTTCTGGTTATAGATAACGGCCCCTTCAGGGGTTTTCGTGTAGGCATTAACAAAGCATGAAGTAAGACATGCAGGTTCTGCACAATGATTACATTGAAATTTCCTGAAAAGTGGATGGTCAAGTTCAGGAACATCGTAACGATTAACAACTGTATAGGCTGTTTCGTCTGTTCGCCTTTTTTGTCCATGATGAATTTCATCAAAAACGGAAAAATCGGTGAATGGTTTAGCGGGTTCTGGTAATTCCTGCTCTTTGTTACAGGCAGCCTCACATGATCTACAGCCTACACAACGGGTAAGATCAACCAAGACACCCATTCCATCAGGATATCCTTCAAAATTTCCTGATGCTTCTGAGTCACTATTTTTAAGTACCGCAGCGGCAGCAGTCGTTGCTAGCCCGCCTTTTAGAAAATTTCTACGGTTAAATAACTTTTTCATTTGTTTTCCTCTCTTAAAACTGGTCACTGAATGTACTGATCAATGTTTTTGAGCAGACGATGCTCCTGTGGGAGCAAATTTTCCTGTGTTAAACATCTTTTCTCCAGCCTCTGTCATAACGTGACAATCAACAC
>DAOWDZ010000088.1 GCA_030638765.1 Desulfocapsa sp. | reverse complement strand
GTTGTGCCTCTTGCAGCTTCAAATATTGTTATTTCCATTAGTTCGCTTGCCTTTATGCCAGCCCTCGGTTTTTCATTCGGAATGAGTAGTATGACAGGTCAGGCGCTTGGACGTGGGAAACCGGAGGAGGCACGTTCTGCCGCCTGGAGTGGTATTCATATATTGATGATCTATACCTTGATACTGGATGCTCTTTTTATTTTTGCCCCGGAATTTATTATTTCCTTCTTTATGAGTGAAGGGGAAATGGCTGGAGATTATGAAGAAATCTTACATATGGGATCAACTATTCTGAGACTGGTTGCAATGTATATCCTACTCGATGTCCTCTATATGATTTTTGCATCGGTCTTGAAAGGTGCGGGGGATACGCGCTTTCTTCTTATTGTGATTGCCGTGGCAACGATTAGCTGTATGCTGGTTCCTCTGTATGTTGGGATTAACTATTTTGGGATGGGAATCTACGCAGCGTGGAGTTGTATTGTACTCTTTATTGCTGTGCTTTGTATAGCTGTTACCTGGCGTTACCACAGTGGTAAGTGGGAGCAGATGCTGGTAATTGGAAATCAGTGACTTTCTTTTGTAATATCTCTGTGAAAGTGATTAACGGTGGAAAAAGTTTTCTTCAGTAATTTTGCAAGAGATTCCGTAACGGCAACAGAACGATGGTGGCCACCGGTGCAGCCGATGGCGATTTGCAGTTCCTTCTTTCCACTCTGGTGGAGTTGGGTAGCATGAAAGGCTGTTATGGCATGGAGATGCTGTAAACATTCTCTTCCTGAATCATTGTTCAGTACAAAATCAGAAATACATGATTTCAGTCCTGTGAAAGAGCGCAGGTTTTTGTCGTGGAAGGGATTAGCAAGAAAACGTACATCAAAGAGGAAATTCACCTCCTTTGGAGGATCGTACTTGTAACCAAATGAAAAGAGTGTAATGGAAAAGGGTTCAGAAGTACTCACTGGCTGTCTCCAAGGATATCATTTCGGGTATAAAGGGCCACAATCGGGCAATTATCCATCTGATTAAGTTTGGCAAAATTGCGGATATTTTTGATTCCGTCTCCATTACTGCTGTCGATGACAATTATTATCTTAACGATATAGGCTCCAAATTGTATCACTTCCTCAAGGGCCCTAATAATCTGACTTCCGGTGGAAACAACATCTCCAACCAGTGCCACCCTATCTCCTGCCTTAATTCGTGATTCGATCCACTTTGGTTCCAGTATGTTGCCTTCTTTACGCATGGAATCCCGTATATAAAATACTCCTATTTCTTTTAAATAAGCGGCACGGCAAAGTACGGAAGTGATTGGATGGCCAGGTCCCCCAAGGGCGCAGATATTACTCTCTTTAATCTCATTATAGATAAGCTCACCTGCAAGCTTAATTCCCTGATGTTTAAGGGAAACTTTAAAGAAGTCAAAGTGGTCAGCAATGATTCCGGAAGGGGTACGGAAATGTCCGTCTTCGATGTAAGCTCGTTCTGCAAGCAGTGCTTTGAGTTTCTCTCTGGTGTCCGTCATGGTATTTTTATCCAATAGTTGAAAAAGAGTGGGTCTTTGATTTTTCTCTAAAGAGAATTAATGGATTCTGCAATACTCTTACTGTCTTTTTTTGCGTCATAGACGACAATCAACGGTTTTTTCAGCTCCTTGGCGAGACTGTCAGCGAGCGAGCCAAAGAAAAACTTTCTGATACCTTTGGCACGAATAGCGCCCATAACAACAATATCGTGTTCTTCTGCTTCATTTTGGATACATTCCACCCGGGAATCAGTGGGGACGGCTTTGACTGAGAGATTCACCCGGGTTGATTGCTGTTTTATCCATTGATAAACCTTTTCAGTTTGGGTATCGATCTCATTCTGGTCGCTGTCTGAGTTTATCAGGTAGAGCAGTTCAATCTGATGTTCACCCACGGTATCGAGTGCCGCAACCACTGGATACACCTCGGCCAGGTCATCCATATCAATTACAGGTACAAGAACTCTTTCAGTGTGGAGAACCCCGTAAAACTGAACGACAATCACGGGACAGGAGACATTTTCGGCCACTGTTTCCAGAATCATAGGAAAATTTGAGTTTTCATCGTGAAGGGGATAACTGAGTACAACGGCTTTTGCATCATTGTATTCAACGGCGGCCACCAGTCCTGAAGCGATGTTTTGATCGGGCACAACTTCAGTCTTCAGGTTGTATCCCATGCTCTCCACCTCTTTTCTTTCAGTCTGAAAGTAGCGAGTTTGTGAGATTGGTTTGTCTGCTGACCGGACAAGTACAGCCATGGGGTGGGCTCTGTAATAATGAGCAAAAATAGTGGCGATTCTGGCAATACCATTGACCGTATGACGGCGTGTGGCACCAAAAACGACAACGTTTTCAGATGTGCTGGAAGGTGTTAGTTTTTTCCATGTCCAGGGAAGAATCTTTACTCCTGCCTCTGATCTCAAAAAATGATCACATTCTTTTGCTGTGAAATC
>DAOWDZ010000033.1 GCA_030638765.1 Desulfocapsa sp. | reverse complement strand
GTACCATCATCAAGATAGAGGGCAGCTGATGAAATTTCAGGACGATCAACTATCGCTTCAAGAGGTTCTTGAGCAAGGGATTTGTTTTCTGTGTACAGGGCAAGAGATGTTAATCTAGCTAGAAATAACGCCTGTTGATTTCCCGTGTCAGCTGCCAGTGTATCAAAGAAACGAACTGCTAATATCAACTGGGCACTAACTTGAATGGTGCCAAAAATAATCAGAATCAGGGTAAACCCAACGATGATCTGACGGAGAAGGCTGCCGGAGAAGAGTCGGTGGAATATATTCAATTTTCCACCTCCGGTGTGATGAGTTTTATTCTGTCTTTCATGGTGTCAGTTTTTATTTTGACCCCAAGTTGTTCGCTTACCTGTGTGTTGATTGAAATTTCAAGACAGCATTCAGAAAGTTTATTCTTATCCTCCATGGGAGTAGTCTTATTACTGATATGTTTAGCAAGATATTTGACAAGTTTTTCCAATCTGTAATTAATGGACAGCATGGCACCCATTCGAACAAACGGCATTGCAGGTCCAATCAGCGGGCGTTGATGTTCGCGTTGCAAACGGAGGAGTTCCTGAAGGGTGATATTGTTAAGTAAAATCGGATCAGGTAATAACAGATAGGTATCCGATTGTTTAAATACTTTTTGTATTGCAGGTATGATCTGGCGTCTTTCTTCGGTCTGTATTATGTTGAGTTTTAAGTCATATTTAGCGGCTGCTCTGGTGAATTTGCTGTTGCATTCCTTGCAGTTGGGGGTAAGTACAATACCGACAGTTTTAACGTCGGGCATGAGCTGGTGAATAACTTTAAACTGTATCTGTGGCTCCACCCATACCTTGGCACCCTTCCATTTTCCAGTCGCTTCAGCCCTGTCAACCATATGTTTAGAAGTGAGCATAAGAAAAACACCTGGTATTTCAGTTGAGGTCTCCAGGCAGAATGAGAGGGCAATATCTCCTATGGCGATCAATTTTTCAGGTTTTCTCTTTAACAGATCTGTCTGTTTTTCAAATGACCAGTCCTTGGTGATAGGGTATAAAAAAAGCTCATTATCATCACTGGTTTTCCGTATCTCTGTTTCCAGTTTGTCGGCTAGTTGCCGATGCATCGGAATGTCATCACGAAAGACAATACCAAAATTTTCACCTGCTTGTGCCGCATGTACGTTAACTGATAGAAACAGCAGCGGAACAAGTGTTATGAAAAATAGAATATGTTTACGCAAGAAACAATATTTCGAATTAAAAATGGTAGGTTAACCAGAGTTCAGTTGATATTCCAGGACGTGGAAAATGATTTGGCATTGCTCCGGATATTTGAGGATATTCATAATTCTGGTCAAACAGGTTGTGGATGGACCAGGTCAGATCAAGGCCGGGGAGATGGCCCATCATATTGTCTATGGTCACTGCAGTGTCCACGAGAACATAGCTTTCAGGTTCATCGCGGGGATCAGAGGAGTCAAGATAGACGTCACCGGTATAGTGGAGAGTGGAATTAAAAATCACATGTTCGCTAACGGTATAGTCAAAACCTGCAGAACCCAGCCATGATGAAATACCATGACGCTTGTCATCGTTATTTTGTCGGCTATCAACATATGAAATAACTGTGAACCAGGAAAGATTCACCGAGGAAACTGGTAATTTACCTCTTAGTTCCAGGTCAAAACCAATGGAGTGGCTGTCTTCCTGGTTTTCATAAGTTGATATTCCCTGTTCATTGACAACCGTTTCAATGGTGTCAAAAAAATCATTGTAATACGTTGTAAGGGCAGTGGTGAGAGTTTTACTGGTCTTCCATTCAAAAACCGTTTGCCACGTTCTCACTGATTCTGCTTTGAGATCAGGGGCTCCGAGTAAGGAACTTCCTGCAGGTAATTTATAGAGTTCACGAAAACTGGGTGCCCGGAAAGCTTGTCCATAGAGCAGTTTGAACTGCCAGTTTGCAAGAAAATGATATGCTATTCCTACATTAGGAGAGAATGCAGAACCAAAGTCATCGTAATGGTCATATCTGCCCCCAATAAGAACGACAAGGTTGTCACCGTACTGGTATTGATCCTGTATGAAAATACCGTAGTAGAGCCGTTCACCTTCTTCCATCCAGTTAAAGTCGGCACTCAGATCCTGCATTTCCGGCAGGGGAGAGGGATCATAGTTTGCCGTTGTGAAAACATCATACAAGTCGGTCTTTTTTATCTCACTTCCCAGAGTAACGGTGTGCTGCTTAAAAACATAGCTGTCGGCCTGCATCGTTAATCCGTATTCGTCAACGGTTGCTTCGGTGATTGTATGTATGCCATTGTCATAGGTAAACCGGGTGTTGCTGAATCCATCTGGTTGTATAGATACGTCATAGGCATGATTGTAGCGGTTGAAGCTTAGTTGTGCTTTGAAGGTGAGTTGTTTGTTGAGGAAGTCATCTTCGTACCCAAGGGTTGTCCAGAAGTAATCACGTCCAATGGCTGTCTGGTCTGTGAGTGACATGCCTGGGTTGAAAAAGCCGCCGTCCTGATGGTGGATATATTGCCCCTGGAACTGTATGGCTTCAGTTTCAGCACTCAGGTTCAGGGTGGTTCGTTGCACCCATTCGTTACTATGACCTGGAGCATTAGAAACGTCACGGTTGACGGCAGAGTTCGACAAAGCATCTTTGGCTACAAATACATTGGCACCATTACTGTCCAGATAATTAGCACTTCCATAAATTTGTACGGCGCCCAGTGATCCTGCACTTTCAAGGTTGTAACGCTGGCTTTCAAATGAACCATACCTGGCAGTTATTTCTGTTTTGTCATGGAGAGTCTTTTTTCTGGTGACAATATTAATGACACCCAGGAGAGCTTCGCTGCCGTAGAGGGCAGAGCCAGGCCCACGCAGGAACTCGACCTTCTGGACAGAATCAATGGGGTAATCGGCAAAAAAGAGAGCAGATCCTCCGGTGAGAGCAACGTCAACGCTATGACCATCGACCATGAATTTAAGCTTTTCTGCCCCATGGGAAGACATTCCACGAAAGGTAATCTGGGGATAGCCGACAGCTCCGATGCCTAGTTGCAGGCCTGGAATTAATCGGAGTACATCCTTCATATCACGAGCACCCATGTGCCGTATTTGCTCTGCTGTAATCACAGTCATTACGGTGGGGAGTTTATCAAAGGTTTGCGGTGTTTTGGTGGGAAGCGAACTTGTTTCGTAGAACAGGGCTAGCATCTGTTGTTCTGCAAGAGCAATATCTTCTTTTTTGGTGATACCCCCAAGAGCTTGGGATAGATTAGGAATTGTAATGATAGAAAAGGAAAATATAAACACCAGTAAGAGAGAGTGCAGTCGATTGGTACAGGATCTCATTTCATACCTACTTTTCTGTTCCTCATTTTGAGGATATCTTGAATTAAGAATACAGCAAAATATAAACAATAATATTTACATATATATGAGTCTATAGGTTTGACCAATAGAAGTCAAATACGGTATCAACGAAAACGAGTAATTTTTTCAAGGTTATAGTGAGGACTTTGCCTATGAAGGTTTTTTAAGGGCAGGAAACAGAATTGTAATAGTACGAATAGATACCGTTCTTGAGGGTTTGGCCTTGGAAAAAGTACAGGGAAAGTATCTGTTGGAAATGTTCGCTGCCAATGATTGTTTTTATTGCGGTAGTGAGAAGGGTTGTCCCAAGGATCTCTATTGGTTCAATTCGTGAATAGCCTGTCACAAGTGTGTGGTTAAGTTCAAGGTAATGGTAATGACACAAAACAGAACCTTGCCTTACCTGGACTCTCAGGTTACTGTGGATAAAGATTCTTTTGTGGTACTCATTACCAAGGTGGTTTTAAATGATAGATTTCATACAACAATTTAACCCTGTCACCCAGGCACTTGTAGCTACATTGTTTACCTGGGGAGTAACTGCCGCTGGTGCTGCGCTTGTTTTTTTTACTCGATCCGTAAATCACAAGCTCATGGATTCCATGCTTGGTTTTGCCGCCGGTGTTATGATTGCAGCGAGTTTCTGGTCACTACTGGCTCCTGGAATAGAGATGGCTGAGCAGTTTGGGCAGGTTGCATGGTTAACGGCTGCTATCGGATTCATGGGGGGTGGAATTTTTATGCGGGTGATAGACAAATTTCTGCCTCACCTTCATCCCAGTCTGAGTATTGATAAAAGTGAAGGAGTGAAAACCTCATGGCAGCGAAGCACGTTACTTGTGCTTGCCATTACCCTTCATAACATACCCGAAGGTCTTGCCGTGGGCGTAGCTTTTGGGGCGGTGGCAGCTGATCTTCCATCGGCTACAATTGGTGGAGCAATTGCTTTAGCTATAGGGATTGGGATTCAGAATTTCCCCGAGGGTGCAGCTGTATCCATGCCTTTAAGAAGAGAAGGTATGAGTAAAAGGAAAAGTTTTTTTATGGGACAGGCCTCAGGTGCAATAGAACCGCTTGCTGGAGTTCTAGGGGCGTTATTTGTTTTGAGATTGCAGAGTATTTTACCCTATGCGCTCTGTTTTGCTGCCGGAGCCATGATTTTTGTTGTGGTTGAAGAGTTGATTCCAGAGTCTCAAAGAAAATATGAAAATATCGATTTAGTGACAATGGCCACAATGACAGGATTCACGGTTATGATGATACTTGATGTGGCTTTAGGGGAGTTGTCGCGTGGAGATTGTACTATTAATCATACGTCATATTGAATAATTTTTTTAAGAATAGTTCCAAGATCCTCAGTTTTTCTGGAACTTTCAAAAGCGTGTTTCTCTCCGTTCCACATTACATGAACGTCATATTCAGGTGGTGTTAATAGCACATTGGCACTTTGTGAGAGCGGGTTGTACATAAATTTGATGCTGGCCAGTCCAATGTCATGGGAAAGGATACAGTCGATGGCCTTTGCAAAGCTATCGCTATGAGTGGCGACGATGACAAATTGAACTTTATTGAGTTCATAGGGATACACTTCAAAGTGCTTGATCTTTCTAATCAATTCACTGAGAAAGTTATGATAATTGTCCCGCAATAAGTATTTTGTGAAAATGTTGTCCAGATAGATTTCATCGGTGGGAGAGATATGGGCAAGATAGCCAAACTTCTCAGGGTAAGAAATTGCGATGGCTGTACATGTTGCCACACCCTCTGTTACAAGGTAAGAGCTCGTGTCGGATTTTGTGAACTCATTCATTTCCACCTTTTGTATTCGTAGATCTGTAAGTGTCGCGGGGGTACTTATTTCTATTTCTTTTATGGCGATATATTCGATAAATTCTTTTATAAAATATTTTTGATGTTTCTTGAAATGTTCAGTGATCACCTCATCTTCATCTATTTCGACAAGAATAATCCAATGAGAACCAAACAGATCAAACATCTCAAAGGAACTGAATACATTAATACCCCGGTAATCATTTATGATTTTTTCACCCTTGCTGAATAGCAGGGCTTCTTTGACAGCGAGAGTGTCGATCTGTAAGTGTAGAATAGTGCTGTCTCCAATGAATCGTGATTCGGAGAGCATCAGTTTGTCTTTGTTTACAAGATAGACTTCGCCAGTTCTTCCCAGTCCGTTTCTGTTTTTAAGGATGGCATTGAGGTTGTTTATTTCGCATTGCAGGACAAACCAGCCAATATGTTTGTCTTCTTCCTGTAATGTGACGGTAAAAAATGCAGCCGCTTCATTTGATGGTGGATAATATTCATATTCAACAAAACCATCAGTGGTGGGATGTTTTAACGCTTTTGCCAGTTTTGCATTTGAAATTTCTGACGTGAAGATATTCTTTTTATAGTCGGCTTCTTTTTTTATAGAATGAAAAATATCGCCTTTAGGATTGATAAAAAGGATGTCGTAAAAATTCCCATATGAGCTTACGTAATGTTTATCTATCTCAAATTCCAGAGAAGGGTTATCCTGACTGGTTTTCAGTAAATTAAAAAAATCCAGCATCTGTTGATCATTACGAATGTTTTGAGCCTGAGTTTTTATCTCCTCAAAATAAGCAATAACCTCCTGTTTTTTCTCACCTCGTATCTTTGTGATATATTCAAATGTCGTTTTTTTAAGATCCTCTGTGGGAGAACCTTTGATGATTGGGAGAGCAATAAATATGCTCCCGAAAAGACAGAGGCATGCAAAGAAGGCATAGACTTTTTTGTTGAAGACGGTGGATTTGTTTTCAGGCATTTCAAAGATTGTTGTAGAGGTGGATATGAAAAAGGTATGTGAAATTATTTTTAATAATATATCAGCGAGTTTGCCTGGTTGTCAACTGGCAAGAGAATGAGGGGTACCTGGATCACTGGAAATATTGAGTGAATCCAGAAGGCTTTTCACGCGGTGTTCGATAACTGTTTATAAGTGCTTTCGTATCTTCATATCCAAGTGCCATTCCACACAACAAATAAGAGTCTTCAGGATACCCAAGGGTAGTTTTAATGATTTCCGGATAGTCAGCCAGAGATGCCTGTGTGCAGGTTGCAAGGCCTTGTTCCATGGCTGCAAGCATTATTGATTGAAGAAACATACCGTAATCAAGATATGATCCGGTTTGCATTTCTTTGTCCATGAAAAAAAGCAGCATGACAGGAGCATCAAAAGAACGGTAATTTGCTGCCCATTGATCGAGACGGCGCTGTTTGTCACGGCGAGCAATCTTGAGAGTATCATACATAAGCTGACCGCACTGTATGCGGCGAAGCTTGTAGGGGTTTTCCCAATTTTCAGGATAGTATTGGTAGTCTGCGTTACCTCTTATGCCATTACGGAAACTTTCTTCAATCTTTATCTGAAGTTTTTCTTTGGTCTCTCCAGAAACAACGGCTACTTGCCATGGTTGAATATTGGCACCCGATGGCGAATGACTGGCCGCGGCAAGAATTGTGCTTATTGTTTCCTCTTCAACGGTCTTATCAAGAAAGGCACGCACTGATTTACGCTGTTGCAGGGCTTCGATTATATTCATGGTGAGTGAATGATTGTTTCAGGAGAATAAAAAAAGCCTCTGTGTAAAAAACACAGAGGCTTTGTAAAACCAGTCCTTTGTTGCCAGATACGCTCTATGCGAAGTATCTGTCAAGCAGTCCTTTGAAAGCCATGCCATGACGAGCTTCGTCTTTGCACATCTCATGAACGGTATCGTGAATTGCATCAAGATTTTGTTTTTTGGCTTCAACAGCAAGGTCTTTTTTACCCTGACATGCACCATACTCTGCAGCAACTCGTGCCTCGAGATTTTCTTTGGTTGAAGCAACAACAACTTCTCCAAGCATTTCAGCAAATTTGGAAGCGTGTTCTGCCTCTTCCCATGCGATTCGTTTGTATGCCTCAGCAACTTCAGGATATCCTTCACGGTCTGCCTGTCGACTCATGGCAAGGTACATACCTACTTCAGTACATTCGCCATTGAAGTTAGCACGTAAACCTTCAAGGATTGCTGGATCAACACCTTTTGCAACTCCAATCACATGCTCATCGGCCCATGCCATTTCGCCTTCAACAGCTGCTTTGAATTTATCGGCGGCAGCCCCACATTGTGGGCATTTGTCGGGTGCGTTGTCACCTTCATGGGTATAGCCGCATACTGAACAAGTAAATTTTTTCATTATAGTTCTCCGTGTTGTTTTGTTTAAGTGTTTGTTGAAATAACGATTCCCACATGATAGTCATTTCTAAGTATAATGCAAGGAGAAAGTTAGGCTTATGATATACGCAATGAGTCGGTTGCTCGTGAAGTGGTGTGAGTCTATGTTTTTATTAAGAACTTTTTTTCAAGGATAGGTTTCGCCTGTTGCAGGAGATCTTTTGTAATTTCTCCACCCATCGTACTCGGAAGGGATCTGCCTAAAATAGATGCAATGATTTCCTGGTATTGCACTGTATCTGCTGGAGCAGCTGGTAAAATAGAACCTTTTTGGGTGCTTACAATTATATGGGATGAAAGAAGTTTTTCCAAACTCTCATAGAGAAGAGCGGTAGGGTATGCCGGACAATGAGCCGGAAGTTCTTGTTTTGTTAAGGTAGCTTTTTGTGCATACAGGTCATAACTGATGCTCAGAATGTCAAAGGCAGCACTGAGGAGTTCAAGAGGCGAATGAGAAAGTTTTTTCAATTGATAACTTTCATGTCGCTGACAGGCAAAGGCGAGTTGGGCACCGGCAAGAATGAAGAGCCATCCAAGAAACATCCATACCAGGAAAAGGGGTAATGTGGCAAAAGAGCCATAAATAGCATTGTATTTAGATACCCCAATCTGTAGTCCGATGTAAATGTTTTGAGTGAAAAACCAGAAGCTACCGGCAAAGAGGGCACCAATAAAAGCAGGCCCTGGCTTAACCTTGGTATTTGGAAAAAAAATGTAAACCAGGAAAAGGGTCATGGTGATAAAAAAGAGTGGTATGAACAGCAGTAGCCCAGTTTCAAGCCAGGGGCCTGGTAGAAATCCAAGAACTTTATTCTGTAAAGTATCATTCTTGAAGACTGCGTTTGCAGCAAACCCAAAGTTTATTGAAAGCGGCATGAGGATGAGAAATGTCAGGTAGTCAGCGACTTTTCTTAATAGAGATCTCCCCGACGTCACATGCCAGATTGTATTCATGGAAAGTTCTATATTGCTGAGTACCAGAATAGCACTGAACAAAACACCCAGGACGCCAATTGTGCCAAGGGTTGCAAAGTCAGTATTATCAACATATTTGAATATTTGGTCAGCTGCTGCTCGGAATTGATCGGTGACTCGTGAATCGGGCAGGGTTGTGTCTTCGGGTAAAAGTTCTTCTACAAGGCCAAAATTGGTGAGTGGGGTGGTTTCCTCAAGAGTGTCGAGATAGCTGTATACCACCTGCCGTAATTCGTCACCACCGCCAAGACCTTTAACAATGGCAGTGCTCATTGCAAGCATGGGAACCAGTGAGAGAAGAATAGTGTAAGTAAGTGCGCTTGCGCGAATGTTTAGGGTGTTATTGCCAAATTCTTTGAAGGTGATAAGGATAATTCGAATAAAAGTATGAAGTTTCTGCTGCCAGACGGGACTGTCCTGAATGGAACTGTTTGCCCAGTGAAGAAGCCTCTTTATCATAACCATTTGTCCAGCATATTAAATACAATATCTCTTTTGATCGGCTTGGTTATGTAATCATTCATTCCAGCTTCCAGGCAGAGTTCCCGGTCGCCTTTCATGGCATTGGCTGTCATGGCAAGAATGGGGACCTTTGTATGGCCGAGCTCGCGAATTTTCCTGGTGGCTTCATAGCCGTCCATTTCGGGCATCTGTATGTCCATTAGGATGGTGTCAAAGTCGTCAGGGGCGCTACTGAACATGTCAAGAGCAATCTTTCCATTAGCAGCGATTTTCACCTGGTATCCGGCTTTTGTGAGGATCATGTTTGCCAGTTTCTGATTTACGAGATTATCTTCAACCAGGAGGATTCGGATTGATTGTTTTATCTCTTCGCGCACAGAATATTGGGTGACCAGTTTTGCATCTGCTGCAGGTGTTTTTTCCTCCCCTCCTGTGCCAAGGGTTCTTGAGAGAGTACGGAGTAAAATAGCACGTCTTGCCGGTTTGTTTAAGAATGCTGTAAAACCGGCATCCTTACATTTTTTTGCAATTTTTTCTGTGGATGATGTGTAGGCTAGAAAGGGGATATCTTTACTTTTCAGATCCGATTTTCGTATCATAGCAGCAAGTTCAAAACCACTGATGACAGGCATTTGTAAGTCGATTATTGCAAGGTCAAAAGGTTCACCACGTTCCTCGGCATCTTTTAAGGTAGGTATGGTTTTGGTTTCGTCGAGCAGGGTAATTGTTTTGATGCCAGCCTTAGTGAGAAGGTGGTCAAGAATATCAATGTTGGCTGCGTTATCATCCACAACCAGCATTTTTGTACCTTTAAGATCGAGTTGCTGAAGTGTTTTGGCACGTGATATAGTTGATTTACGCATCATGGCAGTGAAATGGAATGTGGAACCTTCTCCTTGAACGCTTTCGACCCACACTCTGCCACCCATTAAATTAGCTATTTTACGACATATTGAAAGTCCAAGCCCAGTTCCGCCATATTTTCGTGTGGTGGTGCCATCTTCCTGTTTGAATGCTTCAAAGATGGATTCGCACTTGGATGAATCAATTCCTATTCCTGTGTCACGAATGAGGCAATGCACTTTAATGTTTTTATCATCTTCCTCTTCCACATTAATAGTCAGTTCAAGTTCACCTTTCTCGGTGAATTTTGCGGAATTACCAAGAAGGTTCACTAGAACCTGACGGAAGCGACCAGGATCTCCGCTTATGTTGGCAGGGAGATTATCGTCAATCTTACACAGAACCTCGATGGGTTTGCCTGCTACACGTGGACGAACAAGTTCACACACATCGTGGGCTGTGATTTCAGGGTCAAAATCGATATATTCAAGACTCATCTGACCAGCTTCAACTTTTGAGAAATCAAGGATGTCATTGATGAGACCAAGCAGTGCCTCTCCGCTTCGTTTGATAGTTTCGGCGCTGTCACGTTGTTCTTCGTCGAGCTTGCTGAGAAGAAGCATTTCAGTAAAACCGATAACACCATTCATCGGAGTCCTGATTTCATGACTCATGGAGGCAAGAAACTGACTTTTGGCAATGGATGCAGATTCTGCTGTAACCTTGGCTTCACGTAGTGCTTTGGTTTGGATTTCTATTTCAGTTTGGAGGGTTTTTGAATAATTTTTCTGCTGTTCCTGGATGGTACGATTGCTTTTTTCGTTGTCCTCCAGTGTTGCCTGGTATTTTTTTTCAAGAACTGAAAATTTACGATCAAATTGTTTCTTCTGGATATCCAGCTTTTTGTTTGATGCTGCTGTGGTTTGTTGACTGTCAAAGAGTTTACAGCAGAGTTGAATGTTTTCAAAAAAGGCAGAATTGTTGGTTGTGGAGTTTACTGCAAAATATAATATCGCTTTAATGCGTGGCAGGGAAATGGCTGACCAGTCCTTGTCCTTTGTTTGGGCAATGGTGTATTCCTGCGCCTCATTCTGCAGCAGTTTCCGGAGCTCTTCACTGACCTCTTTTTGCGGAGCAGAACCTGTCCCCGTGCTGTGCTTATCGCCATTGTTGTCTATGCAGACAAAAAACTGGTCAGGAGAAGAGGTTGAAAGCAGTTGCAGCAGTTCATCTGTTTCCTGCTGATATGAAATTACAGTGTCAAAAATCGAGAAACTATCAGCCATAATATCTTAGCCTCCGTAGAGATCCTGGGCATTGCTCATTTCTTCTGGAAGATCGTCAATGAGTACTTTGTATTCGTCCATGTTTTCCTGCATGTGGGCAACAAGGTGAGAGGGGAGCTGTTGTGTTATATCGGTGAGAACAGTGTAACCGAGCTGGCCGGTGATATATTCGGCAATTTGAATTATTCCGGTCAGGCTGGAAGGTTCATAATCACCACTTTCGAGGTGGTGGTCACGGATGGCTTCCTGTATGGCTTCGGGCATTTCCCATTCAACGGTGAGAAGAAATCCTATTTTACAATGATTTGTTCCGAGGTGTTCCTCTTCGTGCATGGTGAGGGAATCACCATTCTGGCAGGCTTCGCAGGCAGCAAGGAAGTTGTCCGGATCAACCTGAGATTCAACTATGATGCCAAAGTCATGCAGAATTCCACAGAGGTAGGCATCATCTCCATTTGTCTCGAAAATTCTTTCGGCAACCATTTTAGCACAGATGGAGACCGCCGCACAGTGCAGCCAGAGTTTTTCCTTTGAAAAGGCACCTGATTTCCCATGTTCCTGAAAGATATTTTTAAGAGCATCGGTAACTGCAAGATTATGGAGGTTTTTCATGCCAAGATACGCAACTGCCCTGCCGATGGAGTCAACCCGCTGTATCAGGCCATAAAAGGGTGAATTGACCAGACGTAGCAGTCGCACAACAAGGATGGGATCCATCTTTATTACATCTTCAAAGTCCTTCATAGTGGAATTTTCGTCAGCAATGAGTCTGGACAGATTAGTAACCACGTGTGGAAGCGTTTTGATATCTTTGAACTTTCGTAAAAATTTCTTTTCTTTGGACATGATAACCTTAATAATGAGTAGTGATTAAGCCAATATTTCTTTTTTTGTTATGGCTTCTGCTTTCACTCTGTCGAGTAAATCTGATAATACTGGTTTGATGTTTTCACGGATGTCTCCGGCAACAATAAGATAGAGCAGGTCGTCACCTGGCTTGAAACGTCCTGTAAGTGCCTCTATTACTATATCAAAGATCCCATCACGTTTGAGTAATTCCTGACGAATTGCCTCTATTTTTTCAAAATCGGGTGTGACTTCAAGAGCTGTAACTGTTTTTCTGTCATTGGTTCGCGACCAGCCACGCACAGTACCATTGTGAATCAGAACCATACCGACATTATCCTGGAATCCAGGTTGCTGTTTCATCTCTGCAATACGTTTTGAAATATCCAATGTAAACTCCTTTGAATTTATTTAGATGTGAAAAAGTTAGAACGTTATCAAATAGCCTTCACTATAGGAATTGTCAATCGTTGTGATGCATGAAGACTGCTGAAATTAAGATTTGTGTTATATTTTTTGAGTAGCCATAGTGGAAGATCAAATTTCTTTTTACAGATATCCCAAATGGTATCCCCTCTTTTTACAGTATAGGAATTCACTCCTACAATTTTATAAACGTTAAAGAAATCTTCCTCAGTTTCAAGGTGAAAGTCAAATCGTTTCTCTTCAAATTGTTTAGCTGAGACATTCTTCAGGATAATTTTTATTTTTTCATCGGGATGAATAGTAGAGGTTTTTGAGAGTTTATTGAATCTGCGGAGAGTTTTAGCCGAAATTTTCAGCCAGTCGGCTAGTAGCTCTACAGATTCTTCTGGAAATACTATGATTTTTCCCTGAACGATACCTTTTGCTTTTGATAGGTCCTGTACTCCAAGGTCACCAAGTATAACACTGCGTGCTTTTTGAATATTTTTCCATTCAGGTTTTTGTTTTTTTATGTCAGTAAGTATTGGGATAGTATTTGGCTTTGACTGATGAGATTTCGTTGTGATGGATTGTTTTTGAGGAGTACGATTGTTTTTGGAATACGTTGATTTTGTGATGGTAAAAGGGATACGTAAATTTTGTCCTATAAAAATAGAACCCTTTTTGTTGAGATTGTTGGTTCTTAATAATGATTTGAGACTGACCCGGTACTTTTGAGCGATCCCTCCTGCCGTGTCTCCAGCGCGAACACGATGAAATTTGGTGGGCTTTTGCTTGTTATGATACATTCGGGACGGGATTTTGCTGATGAGTGATTTTTGTTGTTGAGTGTGTGGAAGAAACAGGGTGTAGCCCTTTGGGATATGTTTTTTTCCATCCAGCACAGAACGTCTGAGAGCTGGATTGTATCGTTTTAAGGTGTTTTTTGAGATGTGAAGATGTCTGCAGAGGTCATTGGCAGAGATATAGGCAGGGAGAGTATATTTTAAAGTGTTGAGTGGTTTGTCCTTTTTGATTGAAGAGGATTTTTCAAGTTTTTTTGCAATACGCATTGCCGCAAGAAATTCTGAATAAAAATTGCGGGAAGCAAATTTGAAGTATCCTTGATTATAATGAGCGAAGATCTTTTCATAATTTGAATGAGCTTTTTTGGCACGTTGCATCCCAGCGGGGCCATAGTTGTAGGCAGTTATGGCAAGTGGCCAGCTGCCAAGGAGCTTGTAATTCTTTTTAAGGAATCTGGCTGCGGCGTGGCTCGCAAGAATTGGATCCTGTCTTTCATCAATAACATAGTTAATGTTAAGGTATTGTTTTCCAGTGGATCTCGTAAATTGCCATATTCCGGAGGCTCCAAATTTTGAATAAGCCTTAATGTTAAATGAGGATTCAACGTGGGGCAGATACGCAAGGTCACGAGGGAGGCCCTGTTTGGCGAAAATAGTCTGGATTTTAGCCATGTAAGCACCGGATCTGCGCACACCTTCAAGGAACCTGTCTTTTTGCCCAATTTGTATCCGGACAGAGTCTGCTGCTTTTTTTAATTGTTTTCTGCTGGTTTTACCGTAAAGGGCGGCGATTCTTTTTTCATCTGCTGTTCTGGGGTGTATTCCTTTCGCCAATCGATTGAGTATTTCTGAATATTTTTTTTTGATTCTCTTGAAGATTGGTTTGTTGATTTTTGAGGAACCGGGAAGCCGATGATTGTATATGGGGAGAACTTCATATATGATTCCAAGATTGTTGGAATCGTGCACCACGGCCTGACTGGTAGAATATGTACTGTATATGTGTTCCCAGAATCGAACGTTTTTGTCAATGACAGAATATTGTGGAAAGAGATTGGCTCCCAGGAGTGTTGAGGGGGACAGGGTCAGGACAACAATGAGAGCAGTCAGTAGAAAACGCAACTTTGTTGTGGAAAAAACAATTGGCAGAATAAATTTGAGAAAATTGGATTTTTGCATTACAAAAGCGTGCTCTTTAAACGAAGTAAAAGTCTGGAAAAAATAAACAGCACAGCAGTTAAATGTTAGAATAAATTACAATTGTATTGTCGGTGCCTCTATTAGATCATAAGGAGTAGTTGATGTATACACCTATCTTGGCAACCCTGGGATTTATCCTTTCTGAGGATAGAAAAAGTGTACTTCTGGTACATAGAAATAAAAGACCTGAGGATCAGCACCTTGGCAAATATAACGGTCTTGGTGGAAAAATGGAAGCCGGTGAGGATGCTTTGGCATGTTTGAAACGTGAAATAAAAGAAGAAGCTGGCATAGAATGTATCCAAACGGAACTAAGAGGCACGATAAACTGGCCTGGATTTGGACGAAGAGGTGAGGACTGGTTTGGGTTTGTTTTTCTGGTGACTCAATATCAGGGAATTCCAGGGGGTTCAAATGAAGAGGGTGATTTGCACTGGAAGCTGATATCGGACCTCCCCACTCTTCCGATGTGGGAGGGAGATAAGTGTTTTTTACCGCTTGTTTTCGATGGTAATCCTAATCCTTTTCACGGCCATATGCCCTACGAAAATGGTTCCCTTCTGGGGTGGAGCTATTCACGTGGCTAGTGCGTGTCAGCATGCTTGCAATTAAAGAAAACAAGGGTATAGTTATCTCGGTATGTTACTAATTAAACATTGTCAAATATCTATTTAATTTGTGTCGGAGTAATTGTTATGACTGAAGAAAATGAACTTGTAAAACTCGAAAAATTTGTTTCAACCTTACTTGAAAAATTCAATGCCCTGCAGGCTGAAAGGAAGGATCTCGGAGAACGTTTACAGAGACGGGAAACGACCATTGAGAGCTTACAGGATGAGCTTGCTTCCATGAAAAATGAACGAGGCGATATCTCGAATCGAGTGAATAGTCTCATTGGGCAGATCGAAGAGTGGGAAACTGAAAATGGTGATGCCTCAAAGATTGATCAACCTGAAGATGCCTCGTCTGATTCAGGAATTCAGGGAAATCTCTTTTCGTCTGATCCAAGAGAAAATAATAGTTGAGGCAACTAAACGAAGTCTAAGCTCACAGAACATTAAAACATATTCAGAAGATGCTCTGTAATGATTAAGAGGTGATCCGTTGGAACGACTTGTTCGTTTTGAACTTATAGGGCTTGAGTTTGCTTTTTATACTGGTGCTCCCGAGGAAGAGGTTGATGAAATAATCAAACTTGTGACGGATCTTGTAGAAGAAAACAGCTCCCCAGGAACTTCTGGAAGTGTTGCTGTGGGGAAGGTGGCAGTCCTTGCCAGTCTTAATGTTGCATCAAAGTATGTTGAATTGAAACGGGATTTTAAATCCTATAAACAGGAGACTGAAAGCAGGTTGGCTCATCTTGGACAACAAATTGATGAGGAGCTTGCGGGAGAAAAAATTAAGAAGGAACGATAAGCAGTTTTGTATTGTTTGGCACAGTGTCATTTGCAAATGCGGCAGATATTCCTTCTGGGGAAATTGTCTTTCAACCCATGTTTATTTGGGTAGATGCAAAAGTTACAAATCAAGGTGCTGGTTATAATTTTTTAGAAAATAGTAAGATAGAATGATTTTTTTGAAGAATTTTGCTATACTTGTATATATAGAAAGAATTTAAAGTTTTCCCTGGCCTGTTTGTGATCCTCAGTGTTGTTGAGCCAACTCTCTTAAAAAGGGTAACTCCTCTGCATCTGAATGGAAAATCGCTTGCGAATTCCCTGCTGGTTGCATGAGTCTGCCCACCTATACTATAGGTTTAACGTTCCTGGCGACACGGCAGGGTGGGGAAATTAATTTATTATCAGAACGGTACCTTCTTGTTATCGTTCTGTTTGCATATTCCGAAAAGCTTTTGCAGCGTATGTGTTGGCTTTCGGAAATTACCGGCAGAATTAACTGCGGTTGGAATATAGAGTTACTGGAAGGAAGAAAAAAATAGGAAGAGAAAGTCTGTCTATATCAACTGTCTGACGGCTTTTCAAAAGGAAAGCCGTTTTTACATATAGAAGAAAATACATATTTGTGCGTATTGTATCTCGTAAGATCGTATGTTCTGTTTTTTGTATAAAAGACTAGAGTGAACATACTGAGAAAATAGAAAAATCAATTTTACGGGAAAGTAGGAAAAGACTGGAATTTCATAAGTACGTCATGTATGTGTTTTAGCTGTTTTTTTTGTTCGTATAGCAGATTGAATATAAGAAATTGCGTTTGCTTCATAGTCTGGTCATTGAGAGTGTTTTTTTATACTTGATGACGACATTATTGTATTGCGCTGTGTCCTTTTTTTCTTTAATCCCCTTTTCCTAAGGGGATTTTCTCCCCCTTGACTTTAGTTCCACTGCTTTAGTTAGTTGTGTCGAAACGGAGAAATATTATGGAAATTCAAGTTGTTATATATATTGTTGCAGGGATTTTCTGTGGCATTGTTGTAGGGGCGTTTCTTCGAAGACGTCTCGTTGAAGGGCATCAGGAAAATATTAATTCTCAAGGTAAGAAGATCATCGAAACAGCCCTTTCTCAGGCTGAACAGATTAAAAAAGAGTCTCTGCTGAAAGCCAAGGATATTGCTCACAAACAAAAGCAGAATGCGCAGGAAGAAATTCGCAAAGAAAAACGTGAGTTAAAAGAAGAAATACAGCGCCTTGGACAAAAGAAAGGCAAGTTGAAACAGGAATGGACAAAGCTTGATAAACGTCAGGACGACCAGGATCAACAGTTAAAACATTTGCAAAAACATGAGGTAACGTTAGTAGATAAGAACAAAGAAGCTGATCGTCTTATTGGCAAACAGCGTTATGAATTGGAGAAACTTTCAGGATTGAGTCAGGATGAGGCAAAGCAAAAGCTCATGGAATCCCTTGAAAGTGAGGCTCGAATGGATGCAGCCAAGCGTTTGGCGCGCATCGAAAATGAGATGAAAATGGAGGCTGACCGTAAGGGGAAAAACATCCTTGCCCTCGCGATCTCACGATATGCCGGAGACTACGTAGCCGATAAAACAGTGTCCATGGTTCCCTTACCAAATGATGAGATGAAGGGACGTATCATTGGCCGTGAAGGGAGAAATATCAGAGCCATAGAGGCTGCCACCGGAATTGATATCATCATTGATGATACTCCGGAAGCTGTTATTCTTTCAGGCTTTAATCCTGTCCGTCGCGAAGTGGCTCGTCTTGCCCTGTTGCAACTCATTAATGACGGTCGTATTCATCCCGCACGGGTTGAAGAAGTTGTTGAGAAAGTTACAAAAGAACTTGAAGTTGTAATGCGGGAGGCTGGTGAACAGGCCACCTTTGACGTTGGATCCCACGGCGTGCATGTTGAATTAATTAACCTTCTCGGAAGGCTGAAATATCGTACCAGCTACGGCCAGAATGTATTGCAGCATTCCCTTGAAGTTGCCTTTTTGTGCGGTATCATGGCGGCGGAACTTGGTATCGATGTGAAAATGGCTAAACGTGCTGGTTTGCTCCATGATATAGGAAAAGCTGTGGATCATGAGGTTGAAGGATCCCATGCCGTTATCGGTCGTGATCTTGCCAAAAAATATGGTGAACCTGAAGAAGTTGTTTATGCCATCGGAGCACATCATGAGGACCAACCGCCTCAATCAGTGCTGGATGTTTTGGTGCAGTCTGCTGATGCCCTGTCAGGAGCAAGGCCTGGTGCCAGAAAAGAAATGCTTCAGTCCTATGTAAAACGTCTTGAAGATCTTGAGGCGATAGCCAGTGAATTTGATGGCGTTGAAAAGTCCTATGCCATTCAGGCTGGCCGTGACCTTCGTATTATTGTTGATTCACAAAAAGTAAAAGATGGTGAAGCGACTTTACTTAGTCAGGATATTGCTAAATCAATTGAAGAAAAATTGACATATCCCGGACAAATTCGTGTGACAGTAATACGGGAAACCCGTGCAGTCCAATACGCAAAATAAAAAATATAATTCCAATAGTTAACAGAATAAAATGGCAAGTATTGAAGAGCAAGTAGCCCTGATTGAAAGGGGAGTAGTTGATTGTATCAGTCATGATGAACTGGTAAAAAAACTGAAAAAATCTCAGGAAACCGGCGTTCCATTACGAGTTAAGGCTGGTTTTGATCCAACAGCCCCAGATCTTCATCTCGGGCATACTGTTTTACTCCAAAAGTTAAAACATTTTCAGGATTTGGGGCATGATGTCTATTTTTTGATTGGTGATTTCACTGGAATGATCGGTGATCCAACTGGGAAATCGGAGACAAGAAAGGCTCTGACTCGTGAAGATGTAGCAGTTAACGCAGAGAGCTATAAGGAACAGGTATTTAAAATACTTGATCCTGAAAAAACAAAGGTGGTTTTTAATTCTGAATGGCTTGGCAAGCTTGATTCCTTCGATATGATACGCCTTGCTTCAGAGCTCACTGTTGCCAGAATGCTTGAACGTGAAGATTTTAAAGTCCGGTTTCGTGAAGGGAATCCCATTTCCATACATGAATTCATGTATCCGCTTATTCAGGGGTATGATTCCGTAGCTCTTGAGGCGGATGTTGAACTCGGTGGAACAGATCAGTTGTTCAACCTGTTAATGGGGCGTGATTTGCAACGTTCTAGGGGACAGGCACCGCAGATTGTTCTTACGCTTCCGCTGCTTGAAGGGCTTGATGGCGTAAATAAGATGAGCAAGTCACTTGGAAACTATATCGGAGTGTCAGAACCTGCCAATGATATTTATGGAAAGGTACTCTCGGCATCCGATGAACTTATGTTTCGTTACTACGATCTGTTGAGTGATTTGGGCAGTGATGAAATTGCTGTCTTGAAAGCTGATATGGAATCTGGAGCTCTGCATCCAAAAGAAATTAAGAAACAATTGGCTCGTGAAATTACTGCTCGTTTTCATTCCACGGAAGCTGCCAAACAGGCAGAGGAAAACTTTGAGAAAGTATTTCGTAAGGGCGGGCTTCCAGATGATATAGACGAAAAGAACATTAAAGCAGATGAAGATATCTGGTTGCCTCAACTTTTAGTTGATCTTGAAATGGTTAAATCAACATCTGATGGGCGTCGAATGATTAAGCAGAATGCTGTGTCGATTGATGGAAAGAAGGTGACAGATATGAAAGCCAATGTCAGCCCTGAAGGGGAAATATTGGTTAGGGTTGGTAAACGTCGTTTTTGCAAAGTGCAATTTGAATAATCTGTTTATCTGAAAGACTATAGAGCAAAAAAAGGCCCGTGGGATTTTATCCCACGGGCCTTTTTTTGTATTTATTACAGGTTCTGAAAAGGAAATGATTAGTTAATCATGGCCTCTTGCTCAGAATCACTGCATTCACTGCAGATTCCTGAAAATTCAATGTGATGACCAAGAATCTGATACTGGCTCATCTCAGCAGCAGTTGTGTTGATATCAGGCATGACTGGAAGTTCTATGTCGTCAACCTTACCGCAACTCAGACAGCGGATATGGTAATGAGGTTCAATGGTTGCATCAAAACGTTTTTGAGTACCACCGACTTCGATTTTCAAGATAATTCCGGTTTCAGCCATAAGCTCAAGGTTTCTGTATACAGTTCCAAGACCGATGCGAGGAAGACGTTTTCTCACCATGTCATAGACTTCATTGGCTGTAGGATGAGAAGTAACTTTTCCAAGTTCTTCGAGGATGATTTGGCGCTGTGTGGTTAATCGCATTTGTGGCGTAAGTTGCATTGTAGCTCTCTATAAAAGATTGATGGTAATTATTATTGGGTATATATGTATATCTAGATTAAACATTTTTCAAGGGAAAAAAGCAAATTTATTTGCATAGGAAAACAATAAAAAAAGCCATTAATTAGGGGCTAAGGAGAAAGTTGTGTATTCCTAACGAATTGCAGGGTTATAGTAGCCAAGTTCTAATTCAGAAAAATTATTTTTTATTTTTTTCATCCACTGTCTCATGCCCATTGCAGGTGTTGACTGGTCAAGATTAATACTGCTTAAGTACCATTCTGGATCCATATTTAAGTTTCGTAACTGAATACGATCAGGCTTAAAGGTGACCAAGAGATTGCTCAAGGCCTCAAACTCCTGAATGGTATCAGTGAATCCAGGAAGAATAAAATAGTTGAGTGAGACAAAGCGACCTTCTTCTTTCATTACTCTGATGGATTCAAGAACATCTGGAAGTGAAAAGTCTTTTGGTCGGTAATATCTGTGGTGATATTTTTCCTGAGCGGAGTTGATGGATACGCGAAGGCTGTCAAGTCCTGCCCCTGCAAGACGTTTAATGGCCTTTGGCAGACTTGCGTTGGAGTTCAGGTTAATGGTTCCTCTTTCCGTCTGTTTACGGATTAAAATGATAGATTTTTCAATGGTATCAGCTTGAAGAAGCGGTTCACCTTCACAGCCCTGGCCAAAACTGACAATGGCACTTTCCGCCTGTTGTAAATGTGGAATGGCCACCTGTCCTATTTCAGCAGGGGTTGGTACGAATTGAATTCTATCCTGTGTCGCTGAGCATTTGCCTGAGGACTGGAGGGAAATACATCCAACACATCTGGCATTACATATTGGAGAAGTGGGTAATGGTGCTTCCCAACGGTTTAAAAAATAGTTTCTTGCTGCCGGGCAGGCGTAGGTGAGACAGCATTTTCCCAGGTGCTGAATGAGACGATTGTTTTTGTTCTGCGTAAGCTTTTTCGCAGTTTTTTTATTGATAACATCCTGATTGAACTGTGTAAAGTCCTGTCGTATGTCCTCGTCGCTGCGAAAGGCTGTAGTCCAGAACCTGTCATCATGCCAGCCTATAGCGGTATAGGCAAACAGTGGAAGTCTTGGGGCCTCAGCGGTGGTTTGATAGGCACTGTTTAAGATAGCCGTGTGTGCGGGAGACATAAAGGCCGCCACAGCCTGAATGCTTTTTTCAGTATAGGGATCTTCTTCGAGCAGGAGCGGTTCTCCCGTGCTTTGATCACAACCGATGGGGAGGCGTCCCGGGAGGACGAACAGTTCACTGCCCTCAGGAAGTGGAATAAAATCTTTTTTATCAGGGAGTTTAAAGTTTCCTGCACTCATGCCTGCTGCATGAAGGTCAGGGAAATCTTTTATATTTCCCTGAGCATCAGCATAGACAAGAGAAGGTTGTCCTGAGGGGTGGATCACTGCGGTGGTCTTAAGACTTTGAAAATCGAATCGATGGCGCGGTAAACATCTATATCCTCACCGAAAACATCTTCAATGGCGGGGTTTTCGATCAGATCTTCAATAACATATCCAGTGAGGTAGAGAGTGATAATGTTTGGATCCGGTACCAGGGTACGAATTGGGGCAACTTTCAACTGAATATCAAATTCTTCCATGTCGGGAAGACTTTTTAACTGCTTAACAAAGGCATCACGAACGCCCTGCACAGAGTTGATCTCAAGAACATCCCGGTCGATGAGGCGCTGGGTTACAAGGGTCGCAAACTCATCTGCATTTTCACGACCTTTGTTGAGGATAAAGCGTTTTTCTCTTTCTCGTTTTCTGTCAATGGCACGAATTGTTTTATCCGTGGCATTTGTTGCACTTATATGCGCTTTGGCCATTATATTCTCCTATGGAGTAAGCTGTGATTCATGATTTTCTGAAATTTACAGCATATTTACAAATGTTCCAATCAAAATATCAGTCATTACTATTATAAAGTTTTGCGAAATTGTCCATTCTTGTCTGGAGTACAGAAGGGAGTTCGAGCTTGTATTTCTGGAGATATTCAGCTGCCATCCGGTGAGTGTTAAATATCGGTATATTAAGGGCCAGGTTCATAATTGCCTTATCAATTATGCGTGAATGGGAACTGTCCTCGTAAAATTCTTCAAGAACTCCAGGAAGCATTTTGTAAAAAGATTCAGAATCTTCTGTATACAGTAAAGCTTCAGGGGACTCACTGAGATCTGCATCATCCACAGGTCCTTCATGACCGAATTTCCAACCGGTGAGACCATCGTGATATCCCTCCACCCACCATCCATCCATAATGGAGAGATTCGGGACACCATTTAGTGCCGCCTTCATACCGCTGGTTCCCGATGCTTCAAGGGGACGTTTAGGGTTGTTGAGCCAGGTGTGTACGCCTGCAACCATCAGTTTGGCAATATGCATGTCATAGTTGGGGATAAAAATAAGATTTACCAGGCCATTGCTTTTGTCATAGAGTTCCTTCTGGTAGTCGAGAATAAGTTTGATGACTGATTTTCCCGGTTCATCGGCCGGATGAGCTTTTCCTGAAAACAGAAAATTTATGGGCCAGTTATTATCCTTTGCAATGGAGCAGAGTGTGTCGATATTGTCAAAGATAAGATCAGCACGTTTGTAGGTGGAGAATCGTCTCGCAAACCCCACTGTAAATACATCCGGAGTAAGTTTGGTGTCATTGTCAATAATGTTTGAATAGTGATTCGGAGGATCAATCCAGGTGGTGGTCATCTGGTTGCGATGGAGAAGGAGCATGGAGTTGATATAGTCATAAAGAATCGCAGAATCCTCTTCCCAGGCTCGAAGGAGATAGCTCCTGAAAAGTTGATTGTTTTTGAGTTTTGTTACATTCTTCAGTACTCCGGGATTGTCTCTCCAGTTTGCCAGTTCTTTAAAATTATCAAAAAGCTCAGCTCGAGCATCACTGATCCAGGTCAGATGATGAACGCCATTTGTGATGGCAGTTATTTTTTTTGCAAAATCAGGAAACTGTTTGTGAGTAACATCCCTGTGCAACCTGCTGACACTGTTGGCTGTACGATTTACACGCATGGCAAGGGTTGTGAAATTATAAGAGTGGGGTGCTTCGTCGTCGTGTGCCAGTAATTCAAGGATATGACGACATGATTTATGGCTGATTCCCGCATAGACTGATTTGTTGAAACGGTCATGTCCAGCTTTCACCGGGGTATGAATGGTGTAAACCAGTTTTTTTGCAACCTTATCAGCTGCGACGATGATCTGTTCGTTTGACGCCTCAGAAAGGTTACTGTGCTGTAGTTGTACCTGGAGTTCTTCAGCGATCAGCTGCAGGGCTACCACCACACCGTGCTGCTCATTGAGGTGCAGGGTATGTGAAGTAATTCCAATGGCTTCCATAACAGGGAGAATACCTGTCCCAAGCATTCTTCTCTGTGTCGCTTTTATGATTGATGATTCTGAGTTGTAGAGTTGTCCTGCAGCATCACGGATGGGTGCAGGGTTTCCTTCAAGTGAGAAGTCAAGCAGGAGTTCCGGGATAAAATAATCGAGGCTGTGATTTACTTCCATCTTCATCCAGACCTGTGCAGAAGCCATGGTCTCCTGATCGTATTCGTTGAAGAAAGGAATGTGAACAAGCAGTGGTTCTTCTGGATTTTCAGGATCACAGAGGGGGTACAGGCCTGGAGTTTTTTCAGGGTGCCATTCAACGCTTTGAGATATCTGTCCAATTTTTGAATCCACAATTTGAGAAAAATAGCCGTGACGATAGAGCAGACT
>DAOWDZ010000216.1 GCA_030638765.1 Desulfocapsa sp. | reverse complement strand
TTTTCTTCAAAGACTACCTCGTCACCATCTCGAAGTTCCTGAACCCAGTCTTCCACCCAGCCATCCAGCTTAAAACGACCGATGATCCAGCCGGAAACAATGGCAATGGTTAATCCGGTTACGAGATAGAGAGCGGCAATTTTCCATCCCAGCAATCCGTAGAGAAGAATAACAGCAATTTCATTAACCATTGGCGCAGCAATAAGAAAGGAGAACGTTACTCCTAAAGGAATTCCTGCCTGAACAAAGCCCAGAAAGAGTGGAACTGCAGAGCAGGAGCAAAATGGGGTTACTATACCAAGAAGTGCACCCATCACGTTTCCAACTGATTCTCGTTCTCCTGCCAGATATTTACGTGTTCGTGCTGGAGTAAAGAAAGTACGAACTATACCGATGATAAACACAATTAATGTGAGGAGCATCATTACTTTTATGGAATCGTACACAAAAAACTGTATGGATCCAGCCAGGTGACTGCCTTTTTCAAGTCCAATTAAGTCATAGGTGAAGAAATTCGAGAAAGGTCTGAGCTGTGAATAGATCAGATACCACAGGATAAGGCCGACCACGCCTAGAGCTACCTGCGTCGGTGTTAATTTATTACCAGTGGTGGTGTTTGCTTTGGATCCGCAGTCACCTGCCGAATACATTTTGAGTGGTTCCATAATTATATTCCTTTAAAATCTATGCAGCGCAGAGACGTTCCTGATCCACAATTGAGAGTTTGAGCACCATATTCTGAAGTTCCAGATCATTATCCAGCCATTCAGAAAGGTTTATGAGCATCACTTTGGCGTAGGCGGATTCTTCGCCTTCGGTTAATTGGTAGATAATCCACGATCCATCCTTACGAAATTTTACAAGATCGGCCTCTTCCAGCAGTTTCATGTGTTTGGACACAGTGGACTGGGCAAGTTCCAGAAGACTTTGAATCTCGCAGACACATAACTCTTTTCTTCCCAGGAGTTTGATGATTCTCACTCGATTGGGATCTGACAGGGCTTTCATTACTCGAATAAAGTGTTTCATGATTCTCCTTGTGCTAATCGACAAATCGCCATATGACGATACGACGTTATGTTAAACGGTTGAGAGTTGAAAGTCAATAAGTAATTTTCTGTTTTCTTAAGATACGCTGTAGTATGGTGGATGGAGAATTATTTTATACAAATAATAAGAAAAGAGGTGTGCAGATGGATGAAATGGTTTGCTATTGCCATCATTATACGGCAGCTGATCTTGAAAAAGATGTACTTGAGAATGGAAAATCAACCATAATGGAACGTATTCTTGCTGAATCAAAGGCTGGTAACTGCGATTGTAAAACGAATAATCCCGAGGGGCGCTGATGTCTTGTTGATGTTCGCCAGGTGGTGAGCGCAGTATTACTCCAGAAGATAGGAAAAGTTACTTGAGAGTGCAGAAAGTCGAATCCTTAATAGCAGGCAACAGGATGTTTCTGGCTTATGTTAGGTATTCAACTGTTTAGGTTTTACAGGATTTCTGGAAGAAAGTTTGCGTCGTAATGGATGGCTGAAGAAGAATCTGGTGTCATCTTCCTGCCTAGAGAAATATATCCGCATCCGTCAAGATTTACTGCATTTCTATGCAGAAATTGCTCTTCTCCCTGTGTATTTGTGACATATGTGCCGTTGGTACTCAGATCAGTTATGATAAAACCACTTGTTTGGTGTTCTATAACGGCGTGATGCCGTGAAATAAGAGGATCCGTGATGACAAAGGAGCTGTCACTGTCCCGTCCAATGGTGAATTTTGGACTACCAATATCAAGGAGCGTTGTCTTGTCTCTGTAATCGAGATTTAAGGAACTGTTTGGTGAGATGACCGGAGAGTGGAGGGCAGTACCTGTTATGGTCAGGTCAGAGATTTCTCCCCAGGTTAATTCATAGAGTTGAATGGGATTCGTTTTTCCTTTTATTTCGGCGCTGTTGAGTTGACGACTTGAGAGCTGAAGATTTTTGGGCATTCTCATCAGTGTTTCTTTTGTGGTGATGATTTGCTGGGCTTTTGCCTGGGAGGTCATTCGGGCAGCGAGGTTAACGGCGTCACCAAAAACATCTTTGTTCTCTATTATAACTGTTCCAAAATGAAGACCGATTTTTACTTTCAGAGAAAGATTCGGTAATGGTTGAAAGCTATAGAGACTTTCTTGAATGGTAATGGCTGCATTACCTGCCATTTCGGCACTTTGGAAAGTGCACATGATTTCATCACCGATATTTTTTATCAGTATCCCCTGATGTGCCTGAATGAGACTGCTTATGTGTTTTAGGCAGTTTGATGTGGCTTTTTGTGCCTGGCTGTTACCGAGTCTTTCGTAAAGGCTGGTGCTGCCGACAATATCAGCAAAAAGTATGGCTATTTGAGTCTTTATTTTCATGATTCCTCTTCAGTCATAGCAATGACAGAACAATGTGTGCTTAATTTTTAATTAATCGTTGCAGAACAGTGCTTGGAAGTCAATGATTTCTTTTTATGTTACTTATTGGTTGTGGGTGAATATGCATTACAGGAAGGGCATTTTTAATAGATGAAATACAAATATATGCGAATGTTTTTTATATTCAATAAATTCGGGTTATCAAGGGGATAAGGACTTTTTGTTAGTATCAGATGCTTAAAAAAAATGTTTGAGAAGCAAGGAACAAAAGTAATCCCAACTATAGATCGTGTACGGTGCGATCATCTATTGTTAATTTAACCAAACAGCATTACCCTTATTTGCATGATGGAAAATAATAAAATTTACTTGCTTTCGGCAAGCTGTGCGGCTGGATTGGAAGAATTGATTGCTCGGGAAGCCAAGGACCTTGGTGGCAGTGATGTGGAACATGTCAGAGGCCTTGTGAGCTGGCAGGGTGATCTTGAAAATGCCTACAGAAGTTGTCTCTGGTCTCGTTATGCGTCCCGTGTTTTTCTGACCCTTGCAGAGTTTCCAGCACCCAATGAAGATGCTTTGTATGAAGGAGCACTTACGGTGGACTGGAGCCAGCACATGGATATCGACACCACCTTTGCAGTGGATTGTACTCTTAACCAGTCAACGATACACCACAATGGCTTTGCAGCACTCAGGGTAAAGGATGCTGTGGTTGATCAGTTCCGCAAGACACACAATGATCGGCCAAGTGTGTCGGGAGTGCGTCCGGGTATCAGAATTCGTGTTTCTGTCTATAAAGACAACGCTACGATCTCCCTTGATCTCAGTGGTGAGAGTCTGCATCGGCGTGGATATCGCAAAGAAGGTGGCAGCCTTGCACCATTAAAGGAGAGTCTGGCCGCTGGTATTGCTGCTCTTGCTGGATGGACACCAGAAACATCACAGGATACCATGTTTCTTGATCCCATGTGCGGTTCAGGAACCATCCTCATTGAAGCAGCATTGATTTTTGGTGATGCTGCGCCTGGGTTATCACGAAGTTACTTTGGCTTTACTGGTTGGAAGGGGCATGACAAGGCTCTCTGGGATAATTTAGTGGATGAGGCAATCGAGCGTGAAGAGGCAGGTCTTGAGCGTGAATGGCCTTTAATGCTGGGATACGACGCTGATCCCCGCGCTGTGGCCGTTGCCAGAAGTAACATCGAGAATGCCTGTTATGAGGATAAAATTGTTATCAAACAGGGACAACTCGCAAATTTGCGCCGTCCGGCTGCCAAAGGTCTTATGGTGGTAAATCCGCCCTATGGTGAACGTCTTTCTGAGGCTGATGAAGCGGAGCAGCTTCACCGGGCACTCGGGCGTATCTGCAAGCAGGAACTGGATAACTGGGAGGTGGGAGTCTTTACCTCAAATCCAGATTTTGGTGACCGCATGGGGATTAAATGGAATCGTACACATCGAATGTATAACGGTTCCATAAATTGTCGTCTTTTTTGTGGCACAGCACATAGGGATGATAGTCCGGAATTTAAGTGGCAATTGGCAGAAGAAAAAGGACCGGATGAAGGCATAGAATTTGGCAATAGATTGCGAAAGAATGCCAAAAAATTTCTCAAATGGGCCAAACGTGATGGGACACACTGTTTTAGAGTGTATGACAAAGATTTACCCGACTTTAATGTCTCTGTTGATCTCTACGAAAAATGGATTCAGGTTCAGGAGTACGCAGCCCCCGATACCGTTGATGAAAAGATGGCACAGAGACGTTTTCAACAAACTTTGCACCAGGTTCGACACCTCTTTGGAGTACGCCGGGATCGGGTTTTTCTTAAAAGAAGACTGAAACAGAAGGGAAAGGCTCAGTATCAGAAGCAAGGTAGTCGTAAAAAGATGCACACAGTACGTGAAGGAGACTGCTTGCTGCTGGTAAATTTCACTGATTATCTGGATACAGGAATTTTTCTGGATCATCGAAATATTCGTTTAAAAATTGGTCGTGAGGCCAAGGGGAAACGTTTCTTAAATCTTTTTGCCTATACAGGAACAGCCACTGTCCATGCAGTCGTTGGTGGTGCTGAGTCTACAACTACAGTGGATCTTTCAGCAAACTA
>DAOWDZ010000165.1 GCA_030638765.1 Desulfocapsa sp. | reverse complement strand
TAAGCCATTTGGAGCAGTAGTCACATGGTGGCCATCATTCTCCAGTATACAACGAGCTAATTCACAATTGATAGAGTTATCATCCACAAGGAGGACGGCCAGTTTTTGAACCTTTTCCACTCCGATTTTTTGTTGCGGCAGAACCTGCTTTTCGTTGCCATGAGCCAGAACAACAGTAAAATGAAATATTGTTCCCTGGGTTATATTATTCTCAAGCCAAATCTTTCCACACATCATCTCAATCAATTGTTTACTGATGGTTAGTCCAAGTCCAGATCCGCCAAACTTTCGGGTCGTCGTGGCATCGGCTTGACTGAAGCTCTCGAAAATTGTCTGCTGCTTGTTCACTGGTATTCCAATACCAGTGTCAACCACCACGAAATGGAGCCCCTGCATATTATCTTCTCTTTTTTCTGGTATAACCTTAACGCTTACGGATCCTTTTTCAGTAAACTTGATAGCATTACTAATAAGATTTACCAGGATCTGTCGTAAACGCAGCTCATCACCATTCACAAAAATCGGAAGCCCTGAAGCATTGTATTGAAGGGTTAATTCAAGTCCTTTGTCCACTGCAGCATAGTTCATCGTAGAAATAATATTGTCCAATGTATTGGGTAAGCTGAAATTATATTTTTCCATAAGTAATTGTCCGGCTTCAATCTTGGATAGATCCAGAATGTCATTAAGTAAACCCATGAGACCATTCGCGGAGATCTTTATATTACCAATGTACTTCTTCTGCTCAGGGGTCAGTTCAGTATCAAGAGCAAGACCGGTCATGCCAATGATACCGGTCAATGGAGTCCTGATATCATGACTCATATTGGCAAGAAATTCGGATTTGGCCGTATTGGCACTTTCAGCTTGCATTTTTGCCAATTCCAGTGCCCTGCTTTTCTCCTTTACCTTTTCTTTTAACTCCTGTTTTTCAAGGCAGTTTTTAATCCGTAAAAGGAGCTCTTCGTGATCATAGGGTTTATGAAGATAATCTGCCGCTCCAAGGCGCAATGCTTCAATGGCAGTTTTCAGATCAGAATGACCTGTAATGATGATAACGGGGATATCAGCCCCTTGTTCTCTCAGCCTGGCAATGAGCTCAATACCACCTATATTGTCCATCATCAGATCGGTGATGATCAAATCATAGGTGTGACAAGTTAGTTCAGTCAGAGCGACGGCACCGTTGTCAACAGCGCTAACCATATAGCCGGCTTGCTCCAGATCAGCCTGAAGAGTTTTCAAAATGAGTATCTCATCATCAACAACCAAGATCTTTTTTTGCATTTAATTCCTCGTTTCTACTGGTAGAGTGATAGTCAATGTTGTTTTTTATCCCACCTGGATTTCAAGTCACTCTACAAAATATCCAATTACAACATTCTTTTTCAAGAATGCTTACAGTCGTTTTTTATCGTTGATTATTTTTAAATATTTTCATTTCCTTTTTATAACACTCAGGGCAATAGCCATGGCTTGGTTTTAAGTCCATTTTCCGATAAAAGTACTGCTCCATGGTGAGCCACTTTCCGAGGCCAGGCTCACAATTCTCATCATCCCGAATATTTTTACAACTAGAACAGATGGGCAGAATGTCTTCATAGAGTGTGATCCTTTTCCGTAACTCCTGATTCTCAAGGCAGTTTTTGACTCGTAACAGGAGCTCGTCATAGTGGTAAGGCTTGAGAAGATAATCTGCAGCACCGAGACGCAGGGCATTGATGGCAGAATCCAGCTCTCCATAGCCGGTGAGAATAAAAACAGCCTGCTGAGGATTTGCTTCCCTGGCTTTTTTCAAGACTGTCATCCCGTCCACTCCTTCCATCATCAGGTCGGTAATAATCAGATCGTAGCCATTGCCAAACATTTCAAGGGCTGGCTCACCGTCTTCGGCTGTGTCCACTTCATATCCCTCATCCTGTAAATCCTGCTGCAGGCTCAAGCGAATTATTTCCTCGTCATCAATGAGTAATATTTTGGCGGCTGTCATATACTATCCTTCTTGTGTTGTAGTTGGGTTAATAGGAAGGGTGATGGTGAAAGTCGTGCCCTTATTTGGTTCGGAGCTAACGCTTATATCACCACCATGGGCTTTAATGATGTTGTAGGAGACAGAGAGACCAAGACCGATACCCTTTACTGCTGGTTTGGTGGTGAAAAAAGGATCAAAGATTTTATTCAGGTGCTCCTCCTTGATGCCGCAGCCGTTGTCCTGGATACTAATGGTGGCAATCTGCTGCTCCTGTGTAGTGCTGATGGAGAGATTCCCACCCGATATAGGTAAGGCATCCATGCCATTTTTTATCAGGTTCAACAATACCTGCTTGATCTGATCTTCCACACCATTGATCAGAATCGATATAGGGCTATAGTGTGTCTTCACCATAACCTGACGTTTAGTCAGTTCTTTCTTACTCAACAGAAGGATAGATTCCATGGTTTTTTCCAGTACAAATATATCCTTTTTGCCGCTGCTTGGCCGGTTGAAACTCTGCAGATCCTGAATTAATATCTTCATCCGTTCACATTCACTCACGGCCATAGTCAACAATTGAGCGTCATTGTTTTTCAACTCAACTGTTCTCTTCAGTCTGACCAGCACATTCAACACACCGGTGAGTGGATTGTTAAACTCGTGGGCAATTGAGGCTGAAAATGAACCAATGGCCGCCAGTTTTCCGGCATGAAGTAGTTGGGCATGGCTCTGTTCAAGCGCAACAGTACGCTCCTGTACCAGCAGTTCCAGTTTGTTATGGGAATTCTGAAGATCGTTTTGCAGGGATACTTGTTTTTCTTTATACCTTTCAAAAAGGGTGGTTATTCCGTTTGAAAAGAATTTTGCAAAAAGAAGAGCCCCGATAAGAGCTCCTGCGAGAATGAAAAGAAAAATCCTAAGATCGTATTGCATACGCTCAGCCAGTAGCTTTTTCTTCAACTCAATACTGCTTTCAAGGTCATCATAATAGACACCCTTTGCCAGTATCCAGTCCCACTTAGGATACAGCTTAAAATAACTGAGTTTTCGTGATATTTTTTCAGTACCGGGTTTTTTATAGTAATATTCTATATAGGCCTCGCCTTTTGCTCGAAGCTTCTCTAACATCTCTTTACGAAAGAGGTGGCCTGTAACATCGGTATAGCTGTCTGATAGTGTTGTTCCAACCAGATCCGGTCGGTTAGGATTAATCAGCACGGTGGCAAAATTGTCGCCACCATCAATATTATTGAGCTGATAAAGGAAAAAATAATTCTCAATCGATGATGTATTGCTTTGCTCCAGTATTTTCTGAATATCTCCCTGGGCCTTGAAAGTAAAGTGATCCAGAAATTCACCAATACCTACACACCAGTCAAAGGGTTCAAAATACCGGACAAAGGAGATCTTTCTATACAGTTCATCAGGAGTGTCAGCAGATTTGGGCCACTGGTATTCATAAAATCCCTCTCGCTTTTTCCTAACCAGTTCAATCAGTCCACCAATCACTTGTTTTTGAAGAGAAAGACCTTTCCTGTCTAGAGTCTTGCCTTCCAGCGACGGGTCATGTGGATAGAGTTGAGGAACACCATCCATGGAAAAAATAAAAGCATAATTGTGACGACTATTGAAATTCAATGGTCGTATAGCATTGTGGATGAATTGTTGAATTTCTTCTTTGGACTTTTCCTCACTATACATCTTATGAATATTTTCCATCACATCCAGAACATTCCTGGTTCTGGTTTTTAATACCTTTTTGAGATCTTGCATGACTAGAGCCTGGCGTGTATCAATACGAGTAATCTGATCATTTACGCTTGTTTTTAGCTGCGCCCTCTGCTGCTCCTGGAAATTTCTTTCTAAAAAAAGGATATCAGCATTAAGCTCTTTATATTCGCTGAATACTCGATAACCACCCAGGAAGCAGGTAAAGAGCAGTATGAGCGTCGCGGACCCAATAAAGCTGAGCTTTCCAATGTTGTCTTCAGAAAAATATTTCACGATCTTTGCTCCTCAATAACACCGGCGCGCAGGTATAAGGAAAGTACTTGGCGGGAAGCCATAAGGAAAAACATAAGGGCAAGTGGCAATGTCCTCCAGTCTCTCCAGTAAAAATAGGCACTAATGGCTACAATACTAGCTGCCAAACGTATAGGAATGGAAAAAGCTAACAAAGGTTGGGGGAGGACAGACCACAAGTAAAGAGTTAGAACAAACAAAAAAAGAACCGAAAAACTAATTACAATTATGATTTGTTTTTTCGTGAGAGTTGTTTTTTGTGAGGAGTTAGGGTTCATTGTGGTACTAGTTCTGGCAATGAATTAGTAAGATTGAAGAATGGAAGTCAAAATGATTAGCATAGGTAAGGTCAATCTGAAAAATAGAAAATTAAGAGCAATAGAGAACACCTATCCCGGGAAATATCCAGTATTATAGCAATTGATTTTCAGTCAACTCCAGTCTTTTAAGTATTATATCTAAATCTTTTTGTTCAGCCATTCGTTTTTCAGAGTTAGGTAAGCAGACAATAGCTTCATTAAGTATTCGTTTTCGTTCAATTTCAAAAGCAACCCTGTCCATACCAAACAAATTTGCCAGTCGATCATGTTCATCTGAGTACTGCTGGTATCTATTCATTTTAGCCACGCTCTTTAGTGTAAAGGATGTTTTAAAGTGATTAATGTTTACTGCTAGAGCAAGATTCTCCACAGGCAAACCCCTCGAAAAAACTATCCGTTGATTTGTTTAGTAATACATTCATATTAGTTGCCGATACTGGTGGGAAGCCGTTGTTCTTGTAGGAATATTTCTTCAGCCTCTTTCTGGAGTGTAACATTTCTATTTATTATTCTGCGTCCCTGCCACTGTCCAGCAGATGATGAAATCGATTGGCATTTATGCAAAACCCATCCCACTTCACCATTTTTATTGATCACACGAAATTCAACTTCTTCAGTAGAGCAATGAGGATTCAGGCAGCTTAGTTGATGGTCGTTAAATTTCTTTCTATCGTCAGGGTGAATAATATGGAAAATAAGGTCTGGATTTTCAACAAATTCTTCGGGTGACCAGCCAGTAGTTAGCTCACATCCAAGGGAAACATAATCATAAGAACCATCAGGTAATATCAACATTTCCCAGTCATATTCTTCACCTTCTCTTTTTCCAATATTTGATTTCATAATCAACCCAGGAATCATTGCTATTCACAAATAGCTACTGTCAAAAGCTCTTTAAACTTGTAACTAAACTTTAAACTTGCTTATCTTGCTGGTTAATTTCTCTGCCAGTTCACTTAACTCTTCAGCACTTGTATGCACCTGTGTACTACTGTTATTTATTTCACTGGAAGCTTGTCCAACTTCGGCAATATCTGAAGCAACTTCTCCGGTTACAGAGGATGTTTGAGCTACATTTTCATTTACCTCCTGAATACCTTGTGAAGCCTGAGAAACGTTACTTGCTATTTCTTGTGTGGCGTTTGACTGTTCTTCAACAGTAACAGCAATATTAGATACCATCGTATTAACTTCACTAATAACTCCTGCAATCTGTGTAATCTCAGTTACAGAATTTCTGGTCGCATCCTGAATCTTGAAAATCTTATCCTTAATTTCACTAGTGGCGTCAGAAGTCTGTTTAGCAAGATCTTTGATTTCGTTTGCTACAACAGCGAACCCTTTACCAGCTTCTCCAGCTCGTGCAGCTTCAATTGTTGCATTCAGTGCCAGAAGATTTGTCTGCTCGGAAATTTCAGTAATTGTTTCTGTTACCTTGCCGATTTCTTGAGCTGCCGTACCTAACTCATTAATTTGATTTGAGGCATTCTGAGATTGAGTAACAGCTGTTTCAGTAATAGATTGTGTTTTTTCTGTATTGGATGATATCTCAGAGATGGTTGCACTCATCTCTTCAGCTGCTGCTGCAACCATATTTACATTAACAGATGTTTCTTCTGAGGCTGCGGCCACTGAATTCATATTTACACTCATCTCTTCAGCTGCTGCTGCAACAGCATTTGCTTTGTCAGTTGTCTGTTCAGAATTTGAGGACATCTGATTGGAAATCGCAGAAAGTTCGGTTGAGGCCGAAGACAATGTCTGTACTCCAGACGAAATATCCTGAAATATTTTACGGAGATTAGTACTCATTCCATTCATTGCATTAGCCAGTATACCAATTTCATCTTTCTGATGAATCTCAAGAGTTGTTGTAAAATCTCCTTTGGCAATCGTTTCTGCAAATGCTACGCCTTGTATAATCGGCTTTGAAATTGATTTTGCTATAAACAGCGCAATCACCAGACCAAGAATAACTGACAATACGGACACAACAATAACATTACGTTGAGTAGCTCTTGCACCATCCAGCATGGTTGAATCAGTCATGATATGTTTTTTTGCTTCAGTCCGTAATTCTTCGAGAAGCTCTTGAACAGTATGCAGATTGGGGACTGTTTGAGTGGCATATATTGTATTCGCTTTCATTGCTTCATTGATGAGTGCGGTTGCTCTTTGTTGCATTTTCACCAGCATAGCCTGAGTGTCAGCAAGAGCAGGGAGTGTTTCAGACTGATAAACAGTATGGGCACTATCCGGGTATTCTGGCTGCCACACCTTCTTTATTTCTCGAAAAGATGCATGTAGTTTCGCATGAGGTACTTTTATCTCCTCGATTAATTGACCAAGTGTTGAATCTGTTGCTGCAACTTGTTTACCTCGTTCACCATAAATAAATGTGCCAAGAACACATTTGTGTTCATCTGATTGTGTTTTTAGCTTTGGCGATTTTTCAAGAAACATTGCCGGAATCTTTCCGGCACCTTTCAAGTGACTAACTTCCATAGAAGTTATGGCATTCGGTAGTTGCAGATCCACTACTTTAAAAATATTCTTGATTTCAGCAGCTGATTTATGGAGCAACGCATGAGGTTCTTCAATTTGTTTTAAAATGGGCGCCATCGATGGAACTAACTCTTCGGTCTGTTGACGTTCTTTTCCATAAAGCCATTTTCCGAAAGCACATTGGTGATCATCAAGCTGAACATTGAGTTCAGTTACCCGTTCGTCTGTTAAGAGGGCAGTGACTTTATTTGCCCAGTTGAGATGATCAACTTCTTTAGCAGCTAATAAACCATCTAATTTATTTCCAGAAATAACCTCAGTTGCATCATCAACAAGATAACCAAGCCCTTGAAAACTAAATGCACCAATTACAACTGAAAGCATGACAAGAAAACCAAAACCTAATCCTAACTTCTTAAAAATTGTTAAATCTTTCCACGACATTTCCCTACTCCTTGTAAATAAAATAGTTGACTCTCAGCGACACACCGTATCATTTTTTGTTGATTATCCAATATCACGTCGTGATCATATGGCTTATGAAGACAAGCTGCAGCTCCCAGGCGAAGTGTTTCAATGGAAGTTTCTTTGGTTTTACCTGAACCGTCCCCACGAATGATAGTCTCGTAAAGTGAGGTTTCCGTGATGGTGTCTAGCATGGTATTCAGGAAACATTTGAACTGGCAAATATTAAATCAGAAAGACAAGACAAAAACAATGGGTAAAGTTATACAGTAATAATGCAGTATAAAACTATAGGTTTATTGCGAATGCTAATGGGAAGGAAAAAGAGAAGACAGTGCTTAATCAGTTAATGGGAAATGAGAGTAAATAACTCCGTAGGTTGAGTTTTTGTCCAGTAATACCCAGTTTTTTCCGCAGGTTCTGGCGATAGAACTCCACGGTGCCATGAGCAAGATCGAGAAGTTCAGCGATATCTTTATTGGTTCGTCCCTGCCGAACAAGGTTTGCAACCTGTATTTCTCTTGGGGTAAGATTGAGTAACCTGGAAGAGAGTTCTTTGCTGAAAGTGGAGGTGATTTTGTGGATATTGGTCTCAATAATGGTGGTGTAAATTGCTCCCTTTCTATCCCTCATCTCCTCTTTTAAGAGATCTAGATATGGGAAGATGCTTTCTTTTAAGTTGTCAGTGATATTTTGTTCGATTGCTTTTTTACTCTTCTCCTGTTGGGCGAGGAGCACTCTTAGAGTTGTGTTAGCATCAAACAATTCCTGGTGCTTGGTCTGCAACTCTCTGGTCCGCTTGTCGACTTTTTTCTCCAACTCGCCATATGATTGACGCAGCTTTTCCTCTGCGTCCTTGAGCTGTCGTCGTAATCTACTTTTCTCAAGACAACGAGCCAGGCGAAAGAAAAGTTCTTCCCGGTTGTAGGGTTTAAGCAGATAATCATCAACACCACTTCGAAGTGCGCTGATTACTGAATCCATATTGCCATTTCCGGTCAGGAGAACAACTCCGCATTCTGGATCACGTCTTTTTACTTCCTTTAGAACCCGTATTCCGTCGATTTCTTCCATGGCCAGATCAGTGAGCACCAGGTCATATGAATTTTCTGCCAGCTTTGCACACGCCTCACGGCCATCTTCAGCAATTTCTACTGTATACCCTGCTTCCTGTAGGTCTCTACTCACCGTGAGACGTAAAAGCTCCTCGTCGTCAACTACCAGAACTGTATTTTTAAGCATCTTTCAACCCTTCAATTGGCAGAATTATGGTGAAAATTGTCCCTTGCTCTGGATTACTTTCTACATCTATCCTGCCACCATGTTTTTTTATGATTCCATAACTGATAGATAAACCAAGACCGATTCCTTTTACTTCAGGTTTTGTGGTGAAAAAAGGCTCAAAAATATGATTCATATCTTTTGGCGTGATCCCTTTGCCGTTATCTTGAATTCGTAAGAAAATATTCTTTGTACTCGCTTCCGTGCTAATAGTAATTAAGCCATTGCCTTCTTCACAAGCATAAGCAGCATTATTGAGGAGATTAAGAATCACCTGTTTAATCTGGTCGGCAACTACCTCTACCTGCGGCATATTCTCAGCATAACTGGTTTTAACTGTGATTCCTTTGGTTTGATACTCTTTTTTGCACAGCAGCAGAAGACTGTCGATGGAGGAATGAATATCCATAGGGGCAATTCTGTCAGAACTAGGACGGTTAAAGTCTTGTAAACTTTTAATAAGGTCCTTGATGCGTATACTTTCTCTGATTGCCATATCTAAAAGTTTACTGTCCGCTTCATCATACGTTGCCCGTCGTTTAATCCCACGAATGACATTAATTATCCCTGCTAATGGATTATTAAACTCATGGGCAATTGAAGCTGACAATTTACCGATGGCCGAGAGTTTTTCTGCATGGAGAAGCATTTTGTTGGTCCTTCTTAAAGCTTGTTCAGTTTCTTTTTGTTTCGTTATGTCATGCAAGGAAACAACAGCCCCAAGGTTGTTTCCATGCTGGTCGATAAGTGACTGTCCACTGGCTAAAACAACTCGCTTGTTTCCCTCCTTGGGGGAAATCACGAATTCAAGATTTCTTATTATTTCTCCTTTTAGGGCCCTGAATAAAGGAATATCCTCCTTTTCCATAATTGTTTTGCCATCTGCGAGGTACAGGTCATAATATTGAGCCCATTGTTCGGCCGGTAACGGTTTTTCAGGTAACTTATGAAACTCACGGGTTGCACGATTAAAGATAGAAAGAATTCCATCAGAATTACAAGCCACGATACCGTCTTCAATGTTCTCGAGCACTGCATCGAGGAAATTCTTCTCTTTTTGCAGTTCACTTTTCAAATTCTCACTTTCTGTAACCTTTAAATCAAGATCGGAGGTTCTCTTTTTCACCCGTTGCTCCAATTGATCCTTAGAGTCTTGTAGGGAAAGTTCCATTTCTTTCCGATCTGAAATATCCCTGAGTATTACTAGTTGCGAAATACTTCCCTCAAGATATTGAATAGGGGACATCAGACCATCATAGGTTCTCTGGTTTATCTCTGAACGGAACTCCCGCTTAATTGTTTTACCCGCTATAACCGCCGAGAGTTTACACCATGAACAAGGTGCATTGTTGCCATACAAATAGATATGACATTTCCTCTTCCTCAGCTTCCCAAACTTTTTTTTCAGACCAGGATTTAAATATTCAATATCATGATTTTGGTTCACGATATAAATACTATCCTGCATTGAATCTAGAATGTTTGTAAGTTTGTTTTTTTCTTTTTTTAAAGCATTTTCCATCAGCTTACGCTTGGTGATGTCCGAAAATATTACCCCCACCCCCTGGTCTACTCTAAAGGCTTTAACGGATAAGATTCGATCTCCAAACAATGATGAACTTGGAATGAT